>JAGHDB010000043.1 GCA_021160155.1 Bacteroidales bacterium
AAGTAGAAGCGGGCGACGTACATAGGTGAGGAATCGGTGTAGCATATTTTTATACGTTAAAACGGATATGAAGGATATCTCCATCTTCCACAACATAATTTTTCCCTTCAATATAAAGTTTACCTGCTTCACGACAGGCATGCTCGGATCCGAATTCAATAAAATCACGGTACTTCATTACTTCTGCTCTGATAAATCCGCGCTCCAGATCTGAATGAATAACACCGGCGGCTTCAGGAGCTTTCATTCCTTTTCGGATAGTCCAGGCTTTTACCTCTTTCGGGCCGGCAGTGAAAAAAGTTTCAAGGTTTAAAATATCGTAGGCCGAACGGATCAACTTGTGTATGCCGGGAGATTCGAGCCCCATTTCCTGCAAGAAAGCCTGACGGTCTGCTTCATCTTCAAGTTCAGCAATTTCTGCCTCCGCTTTGCCGGCAATTAACAGCACTTCGGCTTGTTCATCTTTGACTGCCTCTATGAAATTCCGGGAGTAGATATTGCCATTTACCGCGGCTGCTTCATCTACATTACATACGTAAATAACAGGCTTGGCAGTGAACAAAGAAAGATCCGAAATAACCTCCTGCTCTTCATGGGATAATTCCTGGTTTCGGATATTTTGGAAATTTTCTAAACGATTTTTAATTCGCTGGGCCGCCTCAAGGGTTTGTTTTGCAGTCCGGTCACCTGTTTTGACAGATCTCTCAAGCTTTGTGATCCTTTTCCGGATGGATTCCAGATCCTGAATCTGAAGCTCGAGATCGATAGTTTCCTTATCCCTGACGGGATCAATACTCTCTTCAATATGTGGCAATTCCGGGTCATCAAAGCATCTTACTACATGAATGAGAGCGTCACAATTACGGATGTCTGCTAAAAAACTGTTTCCAATTCCTTCTCCCTTTGAAGATCCGCGTGCTAAGCCGGGGATATCCACAATATCTACTGTAGTAGGTACTACTTTCGCTGAATGGATCAGTGAGTCAATACGATACAATCGTTCATCCGGGACTTTCACCTGCCCCAGGTTGGATTTGTTTGCACTGAATGCAAACGAACTGGTTTCAACTTTTGATTCGGAGAAGCAGTTAAATAGTGTTGTTTTTCCAATATTGGTGATGCCGATGATGCCACATTTCAGTCCCATGTGAATTATTTTATCTCTGACAACAAAGGTAAAAAAAAGGGAATGCCGCTGAAAAGTCTTAATTTTGTTTCATTTCAAATCTAAAATAATTGAACAAACTGATGGACAATAAATTAGCGAATCTGGCTGCGGATAATATCAGGATATTGGCTGCTGCTATGGTAGAAAAAGCTAAATCCGGGCATCCCGGGGGAGCTATGGGAGGTGCCGATTTTATCCAGGTTTTATATTCTGACTTTTTGAATTTTGATCCCGACCGGATGGACTGGCCTTTCAGAGACCGTTTCTTTCTGGATCCGGGTCATATGTCGCCTATGCTATACGGGATGTTGGCTTTGACCGGCAATTTTACACTGGAAGAATTGAAGTCATTCAGGCAATGGCACAGCACTACGCCGGGTCATCCCGAATTGAATGTGATGCGGGGTATTGAAAACACCAGCGGTCCCCTCGGCCAGGGTCATGCAATGGCGGTGGGAGCAGCTATTGCAGGGCAGTTTATTGCCACCCGGTTCGGAGATTGGACGCAACATAATATTTTTACTTTTATTTCGGATGGAGGAATTCAGGAGGAGATTTCGCAGGGAGCCGGTCGTATTGCAGGATTCCTGGGGCTGAATAACCTGATTATGTATTATGATTCGAATTCTATTCAGCTTTCAACTAATACGGCTGCAGTAACCAGGGAGGATACGGCGGCCAAATACCGTTCGTGGGGATGGCGGGTGTTGGAGGTGAACGGGCATCATCCCGGTGAGATCAGAGAAGCTTTACGTCTGGCTGTGGAAGAACAGAATCAGCCGGTTTTGATCATTGGGCACACTATTATGGGAAAAGGATGTGTGACGGCTGATGGAAAACCATTTGAAAATCAGTCTTCAACACATGGTCAACCCATCAGCAAAGCCGGTGCCTCTTTTGAAAAAACAGTGGAAAACCTGGGGGGAGACCCGAAAGATCCGTTCAGGATTTTTGAACCGGTTGAAGCATATTACCGGAAAGTACTGGTTGAGAAAAGGCTCCATGCCCAGGAGTATCAAAACAAAGAAAATGAATGGCGCCATGCTCATCCCGGTCAGGCTGCCCAACTCGACAGATGGTTATCGGGCAGGTTGCCCGATCTGAACTGGCATGAAATTGTTTATAAGGCTAATGGCTCTACACGTGAAGCATCAGGTGCCGTATTATCCTATCTGGCCGAAAAAGTTGACAACTTAATTGTCATGTCGGCCGACCTGTCCAATTCTGATAAAACCGATGGTTTTCTTAAAAAGAGTCATGCTTTTACAGCACACAATTTCTCCGGAGCTTTCTTGCAGGCTGGTGTTTCAGAACTGACCATGGCTGCACTGGCTAATGGTATGGCTCTGCATGGCGGGGTTACTCCTGCATGTGGTACTTTTTTTGTATTTAGTGATTATATGAAGCCGGCCGTCAGAATGGCTGCCCTGATGGAACTTCCGGTAAAATATATCTGGACTCATGATGCTTTCAGGGTCGGTGAAGACGGTCCGACCCATCAACCTGTTGAACAGGAAGCACAAATCCGGCTGATGGAACAACTGAAAAATCATTCTGGTAAGCCTTCGCTTCTGGTTCTTCGCCCGGCTGACGGTGCCGAAACAATTCACGCATGGAGAACGGCCCTTGAAAACGACAAAGTTCCTGTTGCGTTGTTACTCAGCCGTCAGGGGATCACGGATTTACCTTCAAATCCGAAAGAGAGCCGGTATGATCAGGCTTCAAAGATCAATCAGGGTGCCTATGTAGTTTGGGAAGCCGGACCTTCTCCGGATGTCATCCTCCTTGGTAATGGTTCTGAAGTGGCTACATTGTATGATGGGGCTCAACTTCTTTTCGAAAGAAAACAGATACGGGCCAGAGTGGTATCGGCACCATCAGAATCACTTTTCAGAAAGCAATCAGAAAAATACCAGCATGAAGTGCTTAATCCTGAAATTCCGGTTTTTGCCCTTACTGCCGGCTTACCGGTTACTCTGAGGGGGTTGGCAGGTGCTGATGCCCGGATTTGGGGTGTGGATCATTTTGGATATTCTGCTCCGGCCGGTGTATTGGATGAACAATTTGGTTTCACTCCCGAAAATGTTTATCAACAGACCCTCGAACTATTATCGTTATCGTAATAGTCAGGTAGTGAATTAAACGTTTGATACCGGGGGCTGTCAAAACGGATATCAATATTGATGTAATGAACCCGGTTGCCGATGCCGACATACTGAAAGATTTTCGCAACCCGGAAAAATCCCAGGATGCTTTCCGTCAGCTTGTTGTGAAATATCAGGAACGCCTGTACTGGGTTATCCGTAAGATCGTATTGGTGCATGAGGATGCAGATGATGTACTTCAGGACACCATGATTAAAATCTGGAAAGGTCTGACCCGTTTCAGAGGTGATGCCGAACTCTATACCTGGATGTACCGCATTGCCGTGAATGAGGCCATCTCTTTCAATAGATATAATAAATTACGAAATGCCGGAAATAACAGGGATGCCGGGGATATTATGATATCGAAGTTACAGGCAGATCCCTATTATGACGGAAATGAGGTACAGGATAAATTATTTCAGGCCGTATCGCAATTACCTGAAAAACAACGGGAGGTATTTAAGTTGAGATACTTTAGCGGGATGAAATATGAGGAGATGTCACGGGTATTACATACTTCCGAAGGAGCATTGAAAGCTTCTTATCACCATGCGGTAAAAAAAATAAAAGCGCAGTTGACGGATAATGATTAAACCAATCTAATAACAAGATGTCTAATGAGATAGGAGGAGAAATGCAAAGTAATAATAAACATATAACAGAGTTGCCGAAACCTTGGAAAGATCATTCTTTCAGGGTTCCCGAGGATTATTTCGATCATTTACCTGACCGGATCATGCAGCATATTACGATGGAACAGGACGGGGTTAAATCCATACGCCGGCCGGTTATCAGGAGATGGATCATCCGGGTCTCTTCGGCCGCTGCAATTTTGCTTCTTGGTTGGTTAGGAGTACGTTCATTTTACTGGTTACCTCACCAGGAACAGTTATTTCAGCAGGAACTGGCCATGTTTATTGATGCCTCACCTGTTGAATGGAATGAAGCCAGTCTGGTGGATTATGCCGTGGAGCAGGAAGTAGAGACTACCACTCTTTTTGAGGAGTCGTCAATCAATCTGATGGAATATAATCCGGATTGGGATGTATATTTGAATGCTGAATCTATAATTTATTAATATGAGACGGATTATAATTCTGATGGTTGTAATTCTTGCCGGAGTTGCCCCATCGTTTGCCCAACAGGGTCATCCCGGATTTGAAGAGATGTTGAAAAAAATTCAGGCCGAGCGGGTCTCATTTCTGACTAAGGAGATGGATCTGACTCCCCTTGAAGCCGAACGATTTTGGCCGGTTTATAATCAATACCTTGGGAAGCGCGACAGCCTGCTGAAAAGTCGCAGAAAAATGATTCCGCATAATACCAGTTCTATGCAGTTGCCTGAAGAGAAAATAGATAGCCTGGTAAATGGACAATTGAATACCGAAATCCGGTTGGTAGAATTAAAGAAGGAATATTTTACCAGGATTCGCAAAGTCTTGCCTGCTAAGAAAGTATTGATTCTCTACCGGGCTGAACAACAGTTTATGAATCATTTGATCAACCGAATGAGAGGGAGATCGAACCGGGGAGGGATGAGAAGAGAAGGAAGCGGAAGAGACTGATAATTATTCCGGTTTTGGGTCATGCTGTTTTAGAAAATCTGCAGAACGGATCAGGTGAGGGTGCAGATATTCATCGTGTTCAATGAAGGGAACCACTGTCCGGTATTCTGCTAAGAGTTTCTCAATCTGAGGAGAGCTTTTCAGGGGTCGCCTGAAAGTAATGGCTTGTGCCGCATTCATCAACTCAATCCCCAGAATGGAATAAAGATTGGTGATCACCCGGTAAAGTTTCAGTGCCGCGTTGGCTCCCATACTTACATGATCTTCCTGACCATTCGAAGATTCAATTGAATCAACACTTGCCGGCGTCGAAAGCTGTTTGTTTTGGCTTACCAATGCAGCAGCAGTATATTGCGGGATCATGAACCCTGAATTAATTCCCGGATTTTTTACCAGAAAAGGAGGTAACCCTCGATTCCCGGATAATAATTGATAGGTCCGGCGTTCGGAGATATTGCCCAGTTCTGATAGTGCGATACAAAGCATGTCCATAGCCAGAGCTAAAGGCTGTCCATGAAAGTTTCCGGCAGAAATGATCTCATCATCCTCCGGGAAAAGAGTGGGGTTATCCGTAACTGCATTGATTTCTCAGGCCAGAACCGAAGCGGCATAATCAATGGCATCTTTAGAGGCTCCGTGTACTTGCGGAATGCACCGGAATGAATAGGGATCCTGCACATGGGTCTTTTTTCGATGAATCAGTTCACTGCCTGCAAGCCACAGGCGAACCTGGCCGGCAGCGGCAATCTGCCCGGGGTGTGGCCGTAATTCCTGGATCCTGACGTCAAAAGGTTCAATACGGCCGTCAAAAGCATCCAGAGAAAAACTTCCGATAATATTGGCCCATTCAAACAGGCGTCGGGCATGGAGAATTCCGTAAACGCCATAAGCCGACATGAATTGCGTGCCATTTAGCAAAGCCAGCCCCTCTTTGGGTTGTAGTTCAATGGGATCCCATCCCATTTTCTTTAATATTTTGGCGGCACTATGTTGTGCTCCTTTATACCAGACTTCACCCTCACCAACCAGGGGGAGTGAAAGATGAGCCAGTGGAGCCAGATCACCCGAAGCACCTAAAGAACCCTGCTGGTAAATTATCGGTAGAATATCCCGGTTGTAAAAATCAATCAGCCGGAGAACGGTCTGAAGCTGAACGCCTGAATATCCGTAAGAAAGAGACTGGATCTTTAAAAGCAACATGAACCTGACGATCTCAAGGGGAACCGGATTTCCTACACCGCAGGCATGAGATCTGACCAGGTTCAACTGCAATTTTTGCAGTTTGTTTTTAGGAATATTGCGATTGTGTAAAGCACCGAAACCTGTAGTGATCCCGTATACGGGTTCATCCCGGTTCGCCATCTTCCGGTCAAGAAATTCACGGCATTGCGCAATTCGTTTACGACTTTCATCAGAAAGCGCTATCGGGTGACGGTTGGCCAATAAATCCCGAATGGTTTCGAAACTGAGACGTTTCGGACTGATCAAATGAGTCATTCGATCCATTGAGTTATCTGATCTTTTAAGTTATGCAGTACTATAGTTGCCTGTTCTCCGCTACTCATTTGTTTAATGGTAATCTGCTTTTGCAAGCGTTCTTCTTCGCCATACATTACTACAACAGGGATCTGGTTATGATGCGCATATTGCATCTGCTTTTTAATTTTCACCGGGTCGGGATATATTTCTGTTTTGAATCCCGCTCTTCTCATTTGCTCAGCTAAGGGCAGACTGTAGATCACTTCATCTTCACCGAAATTGAGAAATAGTACCTGGGTAAGCGATTGGGTATCCTCAGGAAAAGCATGAAGCTGATTCAACACATCATAGATCCTGTCGGCTCCGAATGAGACTCCCACTCCTGAAACCCCTGGTAAGCCGAAAATCCCGGTCAGGTTGTCATACCTTCCGCCTCCGCAAATTGATCCGATTTCGATATCACGCGACTGCACTTCAATAATTGCACCGGTATAGTAATTTAATCCGCGGGCAAGACTTAAATCGAACTCCAAAGAGGAGCTGATTTCCATCGAATCCAGCAGTTTCATCAGCGTTTCCATCTCCTGAATGCCTTCCTGACCAACAGGCGTATTGTGAAAGAGCTCTTTCAATAGTTTAATTTTGCCCTGAAAGGATTCACGAGAGGTGATCACAGGCATCAACTGTGCCACATCAGAATTTGAAAATCCTCTGTCAATCAATTCTTTAGTTACTTCGTCCATACCAATTTTATCCAACTTGTCAATGGCTACCGTAAGTTCGGTTAATTGTTCCTGCCGTCCGATCATGCCGGCTAGTCCGGCTAAAATCTTGCGGTTATTCAATTTGATGATCACCCGGATATTCAATTGTTTAAATACCTGATTGATCAGCTGAACCAATTCTGTTTCGTTTAACAGCGAATTGCTTCCTATTACATCCACGTCACATTGATAAAATTCGCGGTAGCGCCCCCGTTGAGGACGGTCGGCCCGCCAAACAGGCTGGATCTGATATCTTTTAAATGGTAGTGTCAGATTGTTCCGGTTCTGTACCACGTACCGGGCAAAGGGAACGGTTAAATCATACCGTAATGCTTTTCCGGTAATCCGGCCGGACAGTTTTTTACTGAGCTGCATGGTATCCGTAATCTCATTGCCCAACTCTGTCCATCCGGATTTGCCGGCAAAATCACCTGAATTTAATATTTTGAAGATCAATCGGTCACCCTCTTCGCCGTATTTCCCGAGCAGGGTGTCAAGCGATTCCATGGCGGGTGTTTCGAGAGGTTGGTAGCCAAAAGATTCAAAAACTTCCCGGATGATCCGGAAAATATAATTCCGGCGAATCATGACGGAAGGTCCGAAATCACGTGTGCCTTTTGGGATTGATGGTTTTTGTGCCATAATTAATTTCAACTGGGTAAAATTAGCACAAATGTACTGATCCAGAAAATGACCGGAAAAATCAAAGTGATGAAAACTGTGACAGATAGTCTGAAAGACGAGTACCCATACGATCTTTTGGATTATACAGGCCTTCAGACTGCAGGAATTTTTTCACATTTCCGGGTCCGCCAAGATGAGCTGCAGCGAGGAGTCCCATCCGTGTGATCGTGATAGAATCTAATAGC
>JAGHDB010000316.1 GCA_021160155.1 Bacteroidales bacterium
AAATATAATGAAAGGCAGGGATGACCTTGATAAAGGTGCTCTTTATATGTCTGTTGCCCCTTTTGCTGCAGTAAGAAAGGAATTTAAAAAGGAGTACAGGGCCATAAAAACTGCTGAATACACTTATGTTAAAAGTTTGGATGGGCCCTGGCTTTTATATGATGATGGAAAAGATACATACCAGCAAAATAATCTTGTGTCGGATCCGGCAAACAAAGATTTGCTCAATCGTATGGATACTAAACTGGCAGATGAACTAAACAGAATTCACGATGATTTCAAATCCGCAGCAGCCTATAATCTCGAATGGGGATATACGGTTGAATCCTCAGGAGAGATTCCATATAAAGCGCACAACCAGGAGGTTCAGACACCGGAGCGGAAATGGCATCCTCTTTTTAATCATGATTTATCAAATGTCATGGATGAGGAGGGCGTATGGCGTTATGAGGATCAGGTTCTCACCGCCTCAAAAGACGCATGCATATTCACTACTGAGGAATATGAGAACTTTGAATTGGATCTTGAATTCAAAAATGAAGAGGGTACCAACAGCGGTGTGATCGTTTATTGTACAGACCGTAAAAACTGGATTCCCAATTCGGTTGAGATCCAGATAAGTGATGATTACTATTTTAAGGAAGAAGGTTGGGCTCCCAATTGGTTCTGTGGAGGGATTTTCGGACATCTTCCTCCAACGGAGACCCTGGTGAAACATCCCGGTGAATGGAATCACATGAATATTCTTTGCGAGGGTCGGAATATTGTGGTAAAACTGAATGGAAAGGTTTCAGCCGATATGGATATGGCAAAATGGACCTCCGGATCCACAAATCCGGATGGAACAGAAATCCCGTCTTGGCTCCCCACACCCTTTGCCGAACTTCCAACCAAGGGGTATATCGGTTTCCAGGGCATGCATGGTAAGGCTAATATTTATTTCCGGAATATAAGAATTGCTCCTCTTTAGGTCGCTGCCAGCCAAAACTGTTAAAATGGTGGATTTCTTTACCAAAAACAGTTACATATAAAAGCTGAGAATCTGCTAATCTTATAGACAATTAAAAGCTAATGAAGATCAGAGTCGTTCTGGTATATGTATTATCATTATGTAGTACTTGCTCATTTGCCCAGGTGCCTGTTATGTTATGGAATTTTGAGAAAGTTGATCACAGGAATGTGGTTGATAAGGTACATAATATTACTGATACCATTGAGGGGAATTTTTCAATGACTGAAGGGATGTCAGGTCAGGGATTGCGCTTCGATGGATTTACCACACGGATCATCCGAAAAAATGAATTTTTGCCGAAACCCGGAGATGAATTCACTATAGAAGCCTGGCTTGCTTTAGTACAATATCCTTTAAACTGGTGTCCGGTCATTACCACCGAATCGAATGAAATCAAGGGATACCGTTTGATGATCGGTCCGTACGGCCAGGTCTCTTTCGAAACAGCGATCAGCGAGCAATGGATTGCCTGTACCAGTGGAAATGAAACCATACCACTCAGAAAATGGATGTATCTGACAGCAGTGTACACTGCAAATCGGGGGATGGCACTTTATGTCAATGGAGAACTTATGACTGGTGTGGCGATTGAAGGATCTTTAACCTTCCCTTCAAAAAGCAGTTGTATTTTGGGAATGGTTACCGCTCCGGCCAGACCAAGCAATACCATTAGAACTTGGGGTACTGTACCTGCCTTTTTCGGTTTGGATGGGATTATGGATGAAGTCAGGGTCTATGATCAGGCTTTTACTGCTGACCAGGTGAGAACTCATTTTGAAAAATATTCACCTAAAGATCCTGGTATCCCCGCCCGCCATCTACCCACTTTAGAGAAAAATCCTGATCGTTTTGGCGCCTACTACACTAAACTGAAGTATTATCCGGCATGGGATACCCTATGGCCTGTTGATCAGGATCCTGACATTGTTGTGTGCTTTGAGAAAAATCCTGTTAAAATGATTTTCTGGCGAGGGACCCGATATGGTCCTTGCTGGGTATCTGAGAATGAAAAATGGATGGCTGATCAAAGCCTTGAAACCTGGGGCGTTGGTGAAAAGGATATTGAAGGTTGTTTTGAACACATGCAGGATCGGCATTGCCGCTTTTCTCATGTGAGAATCATAGAAAACAGTGAAGCCAGGGCTGTCATTCATTGGCGCTATGCCCCCGTCAGTTCCCATGATCATACATGGCTCCCGGATCCAAAGACCGGCTGGGAATGCTGGGTAGATGAATATTATTTCATTTACCCGGATGGATCTGCGGTTAGAAAGGTATCCTGGAATAAAGGAAGTACCGGCCGGGCTGTTCAGTTTCAGGAATCTTTACCCCTTACCCAACCCGGTCAATTAAGCAATGAGGTGGTGGAGGACGATTATGTGTTTGTTGCAGATTATGATTTTAATACAATATCTGTTTCTGTTGATCCGGATAAAAAGCCGGTAAATTGGTCAGGTGATTACACGGTTCAACAGTTTAATTTTAAATCCGGCAATAAACCTTTCATCTGCTTTGAACCGGGAAACCATATGTGGGTGAGGTGGATCGGTGGGGCCTACAACCATTTCCCTGTTAACCAGGCCCGGAGTGATGGACGTTGGGCCAAAACATCAAATCGGCCGACTCATTTTAGCAGTTCACCATGTTCTGATCCAATTATTTACGAAAATGGCAATCGTTTGTATTGGATAGGGCTTTACGGAATGAACACGATGACCATGAATGAGTTGATCAGTTTTGGCCGATCCTGGGCATATGCTCCTGAACTCAGTCTGCAGGCAGGAGGCTTTGTTTCAAAAGGTTACGATAAAACACAAAGGTGTTATCTGCTTGAAAAAACCGGACGTTCGGAAGAACCTCTGGAATTTACACTAAAGGGTAGTGAGCAATCACCGGTGATCAATCCGGCCATTCTGGTGCGGAATTGGAATTCAGAAAAGGCCGGGGTAATGGTCAACGGAAACACCGAAATTAAAAGTAAAGTGGGAGTCAACCATCAACTCTTCGGTGATGATTTGGTTATTTATATCCCGTTAAAAACGCTGAAACCTGTAAAGATCAGGATATTACCCTGATTCATGTATAACGAAGAAATTGAATGATTATAATAAAAATTTATAAGCCGATGAAAATCCAACTACCAAGAATAATACTGATCCTGATTATTTCCTGTGCATGGAAAGTAATCCCTGCTGTGGCTCAGGATGTTTCAGGACAGGGTGACCATCGTATCGGGAATGTTGGGGGTTATTTGATTTCCCGGACCGAAAAAGTAGATAGTAGCTATAGTGCGGGCTATTCCATGTATGTGGCTGCCTGGCCTTTATTGAAACAATATCCCGGTCGAAATTTTCAATCCGGATTGTTTGGTACCTGGATGCATCCGCGGCATGACGGACCTTTACCGATTGATAAATTATATACCGATATTGAAGGTGGATTGGGTTGGTGGCGTGATACCGAATATGCTACGGCAACTCCCAAATTCATCATGGGAGGAGTGCAGTTGAACTTTGCTGGTTGGGCTAACGGACCTGGAGCCGGAAAGGGCAGGGATTGGAGTAAACCTCAGGGGAAATACGGGGTGGCCCAGTTAAGCCCGTGGCTATTGTGGCCTCCGGATGGGCTGAATTTAAAACAAGGTGCCTGTGGCGAGTTGTTTGGCAGCGGTTATCTTCCATTGCCTCTGACGGAGCCAAAAACAGAAACTGCCGGTGTTGATGTTAGCACAGGTAATCAGTGCTGGACATTGTTTTTAAATACAGAAAACTTCAAAGGACCGGTGGCTTTCTTTACGCCTTATTTTTGGTCCCGTGCCTCTGCAGAAGATCCAAGATTGAACGGATTGTTTCTTGACCAGCGTCCATCTCAGGCCAACAAGCCCTTCCAGATGGAAACCCAATATATCTATTCTTATGAGGCCACCGACTCTACCGGACAGGTATATGCCAGGATGGCCCCTACACAATATCCAATTGACCAGGAGGGCAACTCTAATTTATTGCATCGCCTGATGGTTTATAACAAAAAAGCACTTTGGGACGATGTTGAAGCCTGGTTTCACGGTGGTACACCTGCAGACGGCAAAGTACATCTGGCGGGAGCCATGATGCAAAAGTTTAAGAAAGGAGTCAGATCAAACTGGAAATTTTATGGTGAACATATTCCGAAGGATCAGCGTGCTTTATTGAATATTAATTCTTATCTGGATGCAAGTGTTACTGATACAGTAACTTTGAAAATTCGCTGGGATGGCGACCTTATTAATAAATCGGTCATCGATGGATGTTCTGTGGTAACGCTTCCCGAATATTATAGGCTTGAAAAGCACGGAATGGATGATCCCGGTATCTGGAGAGCTATAGCACGGGAAGAGGTACCCCCGGAAACCGGGTTATACGATGTTGATTTTAGCAATCATGATCCGAGAACGAAAACAGCATATATTACGCCGGATGATGA
>JAGHDB010000124.1 GCA_021160155.1 Bacteroidales bacterium
GAAATCAATCCCTGATATCTTTTTTTCAAAACCCTGCACGATTTGATCATCAATTCCAATGGGGTTCTGTTGTTGGGCATACATCATGCCGGTGACTGTCATAAATCCGGCCAAAATAAAAATACGTTTCATGCTTTTATGTAAATTCTACAGGAAGAGTCAAATGAAATAAAAATAATCATGCTGGAAATTGAAAACAGACTCTTAAGTTTTTAACAATTAAATAAAATTACTAACAATGATGGGAAAATAGACTATTTGTCAATTTTTTATCTCAGGATGCGTTATTTTTATAATAAAATCGTTTCACCATTCATGAAAACACGAACTCGTCAACTCAATTACATGAAAAATCTGGTGGCTAAGTAGCTATTACTCTTGTTATTAGTGGGGTCCGGGTCTTGTGATTTCATCCTCCCCAATAAACCACCACACATTGAAAAAACCAGTCCGGATAATGATGCTGTTTTTAATATTGGTGCATCTGTTAAAATTACATTGATCGTTTATGATGTAGACGGGTCAATTAAAGAAGTTCGTCTGGTAGTTAATGGGACACAAATTACGGCGGATCGGGATCTGCCCTGTGAATTCACCTGGAATACAGCAGGATTGGCTGAAGGAGAGTATAAAATAGAAATTACGGCGGTAGATAATAAAGACAATTTTCAAACTATTAAGTTCAAACTCTATCTGGTTAATCCTTTGTCTGCGTATGCCGGTGAGGATGTGACATTAACAACAGATGCAACCTCTTATCAGCTGCAGGCTGATGTGCCGGATTATGGTACGGGTACGTGGTCTGTGATCAGTGGTACGGGTGGGTCGTTTATTGATGTGCATGATCCGCATACCCTGTTTACAGGTACTTCGTGTCAGACTTATCAATTAAGATGGACGGTTGCTTCCGGGGTTAGTGAAATCAGCGACGATGTGACAGTTCGTTTTTTTCATACGCCCAGCCAGGCAAATGCGGGTCCTGATCTGATCTTTAACGATGGCCGTTCCAGCGCTACCCTTCAGGCTGTGACACCAACTTCAGGAACCGGGCACTGGAGTGTGGTATCTGGTGACCATGGTACTTTTGATGATGCATCAAAACCGGATGCACTCTTTACGGGAGACCCCTGTGTGACGTATCAACTCCGGTGGGAAGTTTCTACAGCCTGCACCTCTACCACCGATGTCACAGAGGTGAGGTTCAATCAGGATGTTCTGAATGCCCAGGCCGGACCGGATCAGGTTTTTAATGACGGAACCCATACTGCTACAATGGCTGCCAATCTTCCTGCCGGTGCAACCGGCAACTGGAGTATCGTTTCGGGTACCGGCGGAAGCTTTAGCGATGCAACCGATCCCCATGCCGTTTTTACCGGACAGTTGTGTGAAACCTATACGCTGAAATGGATTCTGACTTCTTCGTGTGGTTCTGATGATGATCAGGTGAATATATCTTTTAATCACGATGCTTCTGTGGCAAATGCCGGTACGGATATTGTCCTTTCAAGAGGTACCCTTTCCGTTACACTTAACGGAAATACTCCTGCACAGGGAGATGGTGTTTGGATGATTGTGAGTGGTGAGGGAGGAGAACTGGATGATAATACCGATCCGGGATGCCGGTTTACCGGACAACCTTGCCAGACATACATTCTACGATGGACCATCTCCACAGAGTGTGACACGAAATCGGATGAGGTAATGGTGACACTTGAAGATGCGCCTACTACAGCCTATGCTGGTCCGGATCAGAAATTAATCAATGGAACCAATTTTACACATCTTCAGGCCAATAACCCACAAAACGGAGTGGGGGTCTGGAGTGTGTTGAGCGGAGTGAATTATAATTTTGATGACATCAATGATCCTGCCACGAAATTCTCAGGCGAACTGTGTCAAACATATGTTTTACGATGGACAATTTCAACCGCCTGCGCGAGCTCTGTTGACGAAGTTGAGATTACATTCAGCGATATTATAGTGCCTGCGGATGCCGGCCCTGATCAAAGTTTTAATGACGGAACTGTAACTACCCGGTTAGAAGGAAATGAACCTCCGACGGGTATTACAGGAGTATGGACCATCATACACGGGACAGGTGGCGCTTTGGCTGATCCGAATAGTCCGACTACTTCTTTTACGGGGATACTTGGGCAATTATATACACTTAGGTGGTCTGTCAGTTCATCCTGTGCACAAAATTTTGATGAGGTATATATCTCTTTCCTGCAATCCGGCACATTACAAGACATAAGGGATTCAAGGACCTACCAGACCATTCAGATCGGTGACCAGGTTTGGATGTCTGAAAACCTGAATTTTCCCGTCACCGGTAGCTGGGCATTTGAAAATCAAGCTTCTTATCCGGCAGATTACGGCCGGCTTTATACCTACGAGGCTGCTGCTGCTTCCTGCCCGGATGGCTGGCATTTGCCTACAGATGACGAATGGCGCACTTTAGAACAGTTCCTTGGGATGGATGAAGCTACCACCTCTGCCGAATGGTACCGGGGTACAGATGAAGGCGGTAAACTGAAAGAGACAGGTTATTCACATTGGCAGGGTCCAAATGCAGGTGCTATGGATATTGTATTTTTCCATGCCCGTCCGGGAGGATACCGGACACCGGGTGGCGTATTTGGCGGGTTCGGTACCCATGCCGGATTCTGGACCGCTACAGCCAACGACCAGTCAAAGGCTATTTACCGGGCGCTGCACAAAGATAAGTCGCAAATCGGACGCGACTGGGCCGAAGAGGGGTATGCCTGGTCGGTGCGCTGTGTGAAAAACTAACCTGTAAATCATATTTTCTGTTACACAGCGTTATTGAACCGGAAATAATATTTTTGCGGCCATGCGAAAACTAAAACCACTGCTTCTGGTTACCTTGTTAAGTATGCTTCTTTTTTGCTGCGAGAAGCCGGTGATTACTACCGATTCGGCTGCACGTCTGACTTTCAGCTCCGATACCGTTCTCTTTGATACGATATTTACAACCATTGGATCAACTACTAAAAATTTTAAAGTCTATAATCCTCATGACCAGACTATCCTGATTGACCGGATCGCCCTGGCTGGTGGAGGACAATCTCGTTTTCGCCTGAATATTAATGGACACATGACTTATCAGATGGAACAGGTTGAGATTCTTCCACATGACAGCATGTACATTTTCGTGGAAGTTACTCTTGATCCTAATCAGCAAAATGATCCCATGGTGATCCGGGATTCTGTACTCTTTCTGACAAATGGGAATGACCAGGATGTGGATCTTGTGGCATTCGGTCAGGATGTACACCTGCTGGCAGGTGATACCCTGGGCACCACTACCTGGATGAATGACAAACCCTATCTCGTTTATGGATATGTGTACGTGGACAGTTTGCAAACACTCTCCATAGACCCGGGAACACGGATCCATTTTCATAAACGATCATCCATGCTGGTAGGGGGCACGCTCAAAGTGAACGGAACCCTTGAAGATCCGGTCTCTTTTCTGGGTGACCGGCTGGAACATATGTATGACGATATACCCGGACAATGGGGCGCCTGGATCGAATACGATAATGGTGCGGTATACGTATTGGGCGGAATTCACTTTCTGAACGGAAGCCGTGACAATATCATTAATTATGCTGTTATTAAAAACGGGATGAAAGGGATCCAGGTGGATACCTTGGCCAATCCGGATAAACCCACATTGACACTGAGTACTACTATTATTGAGAATATGTCGGTTGCCGGTATTCTGGCACAAAGTTCTACTATTTTGGCCAGTAATTGTTTGATAGCAAATTGCGGGGGTTGGTGTGTGGCTCTTACACTCGGAGGCTCTTACGAATTCTACCATTGTACCCTTTCGAATAATTTCTCCGTGGGAGTGCGTACGGATCCTACACTTTTACTGAATAATTTTTATGTATATGATGGTGCCGCTTATGTGTATAATTTAAACCGCGCCCTTTTTGCCAACTGCATCATCACAGGGAGCAGGCCGATGGAGATCGGCCTGCTGAATGAGATTGACAGTGTACCTGTACCGGGTGCCTTTAATTACACATTCGATCACTGTCTGGTAAAAGTGGATACGATGAATACAGAAGATGAAACTCACTGGACAGGAATCATTAAAAATTTTGATCCCCGGTTTGTTTCACTGGGCGATTATAATTACCGGCTGGATACGCTCTCACCGGCTAAGGATAGTGCAAATCCCGAATGGGCACGCTTTTTTCCACTGGATCTGGACGGTCACAGCAGACTGGATGATAACGGACCGGATATTGGGGCTTATGAACGGAAAGAATAAATACTAAATTGATGATTGAACTGAAGTGAAAAAGGTTGTGAAATATATTGTTGTGCTGATTGTGTTTGGACTGTTGCTGTCAAATTCGTGCGAGAAGGAAAAACCTGTTTTACATCCGGTTGATCACAATCCTTATTATCGTTTCATGTGGTATAATGTGGAAAACCTGTTTGATACCCTGAATAATCCTGACAAACAGGATGATGATTTTACTCCGGATGGAGAATGTCATTGGAACACTGAACGTTACATTGATAAACTGAATAAAATTAACCGGGTAATTCATGCGGTTGGTGGAGACTCCCTGCCGGTATTGATTGGTTTGGCAGAGGTTGAAAACCGGCTGGTCCTTGAAGATTTGCTTTCAAAAACAACATTAAATGGCAGGGGATACCGGATTGTTCATCATGAATCACCTGATTACAGAGGAATTGATGTGGCACTACTGTACCGTTCACCTTTCTTCAGGTTGTTAAGTACAAAATTTTATCCGATTTGGTTTCCGTTTGATACAATTGTCAGAACCCGTGAAATACTCTATGTAAAAGGAGTGCTGGGTGACCTTGATACATTACATATCTTTTTAAATCATTGGCCGTCGCGATCAGGAGGAGAGTTTCACTCACGGCCACGCAGAATATTTGTGGCAGAATTTCTAAAATCCCGGACCGATTCCATATTTCGTGCTGATTCACAGGCTCGTGTGGTAATCACCGGCGACTTTAATGATGAGCCTCAGGATTTAAGTATTGTGTCCGGATTACATGCCGGCCTGCAATTTGATAATCCACAGCCCGCGGTATTATATGATTTAACCGGATACCTTGAAACCATGACTTCAACCGGTTCCTATAAATACAAGGGAGACTGGAACTTCCTGGATCAGTTTATCGTGTCGGGGACTCTTCTGGATACGCTGCGTCCGGTCTACTCCCGGGTTACGGATCACCAGGTATATCAATCCTATTTTCTCATGGAACGTGACGAGAGTTATCTGGGATCCAAACCATACAGAACTTACCTGGGATCATATTATCACGGGGGATACAGTGATCACCTACCGGTTTTTCTGAATCTTC
>JAGHDB010000300.1 GCA_021160155.1 Bacteroidales bacterium
CTGCAGAAGCTGAGGGGTTTAAAGAAATTGCGCTTGCATACAGAAACATCGCTAAAGTGGAGAAAGAGCATGAAAAGAGATATCTGAAACTCCTTAAAAACGTGAAAGAAGATTCTGTTTTTAAAAGAGAAGAGGAGGTAGAATGGATATGCCTGAATTGCGGATATGTTCATGTAGGACAAAATGCGCCTGAGAAGTGTCCGGCTTGTCAACATCCCCAGGCTTATTTCGCGGTAAAAGGGGATAATTATTAATGTACTTACACATTTACTAATGAAAAAATATGTTTGTGATGTATGCGGATGGGTATATGACCCTGCAGAAGGAGATCCGGATGGAGGTATAGCACCCGGGACTGCTTTTGAAGATATTCCGGATGACTGGGTATGCCCGGTATGTGGCGCAGAGAAAAGTGATTTTACCGAGGAAGTTGCTTAAGAGGATTTCAGCTGGATTTTAAGTTGTTCCCCTTCGCTCCGGGCGATGACGGCTGCTCCGGTACTGTCGCTCCAGACGTTGGTGGCGGTTCGGATCATATCCAGCGGGCGGTCAACCGCGAGGATGAGTCCGACTCCTTCCAGGGGGAGTCCGAGGGCTGAGAGAATAATCGTGATCATGAGCAATCCGGCCATTGGTACGGAGGCGGCTCCGATGGAGGCCAGCAAGGCAGTGAAAATCACCAGTACCTGTTGGGTAATGCTCAGGTCGAGTCCGTAAATTTTAGCGATAAACATTGCCGCCACGCATTCATATAGTGCAGTGCCGTCCATATTGATGGTAGCTCCCAGTGGCAGGGTGAAGTTGGAGATTTTTTGGGATACGCCCGATTTTTTTTCCACAGCTTCCATAGTGAGGGGCAGGGTGGCAGCAGCGGATGAGGTGCTGAATGCCGTGAGCAATGGTGTCAGCACATTTTTAAAATGTTTCAAAGGATAGGATTTGCCGATAAACCGTAAAATGAGCGGCAGGGTGATCGTGGCATGAATGGTCAGCCCGATGATTACGGTCAGCATGTAGATCCCCATACTGCTGGCAAGATTAGAAAGTTGATCGATATTATCGGCAACCACTTTGGCAACAATTCCGAATACGCCCAGCGGGGTAAATTTGATAATAAAAAGGGTTAGTTTCATCATTACCTGGTAGGCAGCATTGAAAAAATCCGTCAGGAAATTCCGGGATTTATTACCCACCCGTGTGATAAAAAATCCGAAGAGCAGTGCAAAAAAGATGACAGAGAGAATGTTGCCTTCAGCTAATGCCCGAAAAATGTTAGTCGGAATAATATTTTTCATGGTTTCACCAAAGGAGGTCGTGTGAAGTCCGAGATTTGAAACATCCTGCAACAGGTCCAGATCGGAGCCTTTGCCGGGACGGATGATGTTAAACAGAATCAGTCCGGTTAAAATAGCCAGCAGACTGGTCATAATGTAATAAACCAGTGTTTTCAGTCCGATCCTCCCCAGGTTTTTACCGGTACCCATATTGGTCACCGCTGAGATTAACGAACAGATAATCAATGGGATAATAATCATTTTCAGTGCATTCAAAAAAAGATCTCCCATCCAGCTCACATATCGGACACTCCCGGAGAAAAAATATCCGAATACTATAGCCCATACAAGTGCGATAAAGATTTGCCAGTGCAGTTTGATTTGAATCAGTTTTTGCATGAGCACAAGATACAAAGCCGGCTGAATTTTCAGCCGGCTTTTTTAATGATAATTATGGGTTATTTTTTCAGGACTTTTTTCATAATGTCATCCTCATTGATTTTTTTAGTGCAAAAGAACCAGTCTTTACAATCCATATCTCCCTTTTTGCCTTCCATCCGGTTTTGAGCTGACCCGCAGGAACCGGCCGGGGAAATAATTACGTCATCACCCGGTCGCCAGTCGGCCGGTGTAGCTACGCCAAATTCATCCGAAGTTTTCAGTGCGAGAAGTACCCGGTACAATTCGTCAAAATTTCTCCCGAGACTAAGCGGATAATAGATGATGGTTCTGATAATCCCTTTGGGGTCAATAAAGAATACCGCCCTTACGGCTTTTGTGGTGTCTTCATTAGGTTGAATCATGCCGTATTTTTTGGCTACTTCCATGGTGATATCTTCAATCAGCGGAAATTTAACTTCGACATCTTTCATTCCGCGGTACTCGATTTTATCTTTAATGGTTCGTAGCCAGGCGATATGGCTGTATAACCCATCAACCGACAGGCCTACTAATTTACAGTTAGCCCGGGCAAACTGCTCTTCCATGGAGGCGAAAGTCATGAATTCAGAGGTACAAACCGGGGTAAAATCAGCCGGGTGGCTGAACAGGATCACCCAGTTTCCTTTGTAGTCAGACGGGAAATTGATGTCACCCTGGGTTGTTACGGCTTTAAATTCCGGTGCGGCATCGCCAATTCTTGGCATGGCAACTGCCAGTTGTTCTTTTTGTTCTTCCATTTTTGTATGTGTTTAAATTAATTAATATTCGTTTAGTGGTCCCGGAATTTTCCGATAATCTGAAGTTTAATCTCTTCAATGTTAAAACCGGGGATCTTTTTTTTGTTAAAATATTCTTGCAGGATTTGGGTAAGTTCATAGTCGTAATAATCTTCAATCCGTTCAGATGCGGATGAATAGAGATGATGATGAGGCTGAATAGTGGCATCATAACGCATGATGCCCTGATCGGATTTCACTTTATTAATCAATCGATGTAACACCAGCGTATCCAGCACTTTATATACGGTACCGGTTGCAATATGGGGATAATTTTGCCGGATCCGTTCAATGATCTGATCTGCTGTAGGATGATTATGCAGCTGGTCTACGGCTTCCAGAATAGCCACTCTTTGAGGAGTAATTCGCAATCCTTTGTTTTTCAACCTGTTGCCGTAATTATTGTTATTCATCGAAAATATTTATCAAAAGAGAAATATTCTTATATAATAC
>JAGHDB010000261.1 GCA_021160155.1 Bacteroidales bacterium
CGGGCTGTTTAACGAAATGAGATGATCAATTATTTGTAATTTAAGGGTTTATTTGAAAAATCCATATTGAACCGATTGAACAGGAGAAATGAAAAAACAAAACAACGGAATAAAAAAACTGGCCGGCCAAACCATGGTTTACGGAATGGGTAGCATCCTGCCGAAACTGCTCAATTTTGCCATACTTACCCCGTTTTATACCAGGGTACTGATGCGCGGAAGCTATGGAACCGTAACGGAAATCTATGCCTATGTGGTGGTGATAATGGTGATTCTTACCTTCGGAATGGAAACAGGATTTTTTAGATTTTGCCGTGAAGAAAAGTCAGTCGGAAAAGTTTATACACACGCATTTACCGTTGTATTTGTTTTGGCAATGATCTGGGTGATCGGGGTAATGATGTTTTTAAAACCACTCGCCCATGTAATCAGATACGACAGCCATCCCGAATACCTGAAATGGTTTTCATGGATCATCGCATTGGATGTAATTGTTTCGGTTCCGTTTGCCAAATTGAGACAACAGGAAAAAGCCATGCGGTTTGCCGGATTGAAACTGGCTTCAGTGGTTATTAATATCATTCTGGTTTTTTTATTCTTACTGGTGTTTCCATGGATAGATAAAATGCCGGATCATTCACTTCCTGACTGGCTGTATCGGTCGGGCATAGGAGTGGGTTATGTGTTTATTGCCAACCTGGTTACCAGTGCGCTGATGTTCCTGTTGATCATTCCTGAGTTGAAAGATCTGAGTTGGTCGTTTGATCGTAAACTCATGATAAAAATGCTCCGGTTCAGCAGTCCCCTTGTGATTGTGGGTATAGCCGGAGCAATAAACGATGTGGCGGATAAAATCATTTTGAAATTTATGTGGCCGGATCATGCCACGGCATTGGCTAATGTGGGTGTGTACGGAGCAGGATACCGGTTGGCGGTGATCATGACTTTGTATATACAGATGTTTCGCTATGCCTTTGAACCGTTTATGTTTTCAATTTACGGCCGGAAGGATGATAAAGAAACTTACGCAAGAATAATGAACTATTTTGTCATCCTGGGATTACTGATCTTTCTGATGGTCAGTTTTTATATGGACGGGATAAAATATTTTCTGGGTAAAAATTTTCAGGAAGGAATCGGAATCACACCCATTATTTTAATGGCCAACCTTTTTTTAGGGATCTATTACAGCCTTTCCGTATGGTATAAAGTAAAGGATAAAACCCTGTATGCAGCGGTGATCGCATCCCTGGGTGCCCTCATCACACTGGTTATAAATTTTGTGTTTATTCCGAAAATAGGATATTGGGCATCCGCCTGGGCCACATTGACCTGCTATGTGACCATGACGATTTGTTCATGGATGTGGGGAAGAAAAATATACAAAATACCTTATGAGGTTAATAAAATCCTGGGATGGCTGATATGGGCCGTATTGTTGTTTGTTATAAGTCTGGTTCTGCGTCCCGAATCCCTGTTATGGAGACTGGTACTGAATACCGTTTTACTGCTTATTTTTGCAGGCGTGGTTGCCTGGCGTGAAAAGGGGTTGGTTCAATTGGTATTGGCCAGGATTGGATTGAATAAGAAGTAATCAATTGTGATAAATGACATTGTATGAAAGTAAAAATTGTGAACCGGTCGCCGCATGCACTGCCGGATTATAGTACGGTTAAATCGGCGGGAATGGATCTGAGGGCATTTTTGAAAGATCCTGTCATATTGAAACCTCTCGGGAGAACACTCATTCCAACCGGACTGTACATCGAATTACCGGATGGATATGAAGCACAAATCAGACCGCGAAGCGGTATGGCGCTGAAAAAAGGTGTATCCATACTCAACACACCGGGGACTATCGATGCAGATTATCGGGGAGAAATAGGTATCATAGTGATTAATCTTTCTGATAAAGAGGTGATTATTGAGGATGGAGAAAGAATATGCCAAATGATCATTAATAAATATGAAAAAGCAGACTGGATACAGGTTGAAGAATTGGATAAAACAGAACGGGGAGCCGGAGGTTTTGGACACACCGGTCAAAAATAAATGAAACATGAAGAAAATACTGTGGGTCATATTGTTATACGGAATATTTACAGGGGGAGGATATGCCCAGAATCGCCGCGACAGTGTTCAAATCGACCGTGATGTAAAACTAAAATACAAATTTCATTATGCCGAAGGTCTCAGAGAAAAAATGCTGGGTCATCAGGATGAAGCGCTTACACATTTTGAAATATGTTTGGAGACTGCTCCTGACTCGACAGCACCCATGTATGAATTGGCAAATGTTTATAAAGAACAAAAAAAATATTCCCTGGCAAGAACCTTTGCATCAGACGCCTGGAAAATTAAACCCAAACAAAAATGGTACGGTCAACTGTTAGCTGAAATCATGATCAAAACGGGTGATTATGCTGAAGCTGCCGGGGTATACGGCACACTCTATAAATTATATCCGGATCAAAACGCTTACCTTTTTAATCAGATTGATCTTTTGTCTGAGGTTAAACAATATAAAAAAGCATTGAAAATTACCCGAAAATATGAGAAGGACAGTGAACTGGAAAGATGGGCATTGCTTAAAGAGCATGTTTTGTACCAAAAAATGAACAAAGGCGACAAAGGACGCAAAAAAGTGTTTATATACCTGAAATACCATCCTGAAGATATTGAGGCAAGAGGAATATTGGCTGAATCACTGGCGGGTGCAAAAGAATTAATAAAAGCGGAAGAACAATATAAGATATTGAAAGAGAAAGATCCGGATAATCCGGCCGTCCGGTTCTCTTATGCTCAGTTTCTGTTTGATCAAAACCGGAAAAAAGAAGCACTTAAAGAGTACCTGGTGGGTTTCAAATCGGGAGATGTGAACCCGTTGATAAAAATTCAAATCGTAATGGGGTACCTTAACAAACAAACTCAACAGGATTCACTCGGTAGTGAAGTGGTGCAACTGCTGGATACATTGTACCGGTATGAACACGGAGAACCCGAAGTAGATGCACTGTATGCCAATTATCTGTTCGAGAAAGAAAAATACCGCGAAGCCGAACCTGTTTTTGCACGCGTGCTGGCAAAACAAAGGAACGACTTTACCACCTGGCAGAATCAACTTTTCACACTGAATGCGCTGGAAGAATGGTCAAAAATGGCTGCCACTGCAGAACAGGCACTCGAAGTATTTCCCAATCAACCCCTGTTTTACCTGATGAAAGGAGTTGCCCTTACCCAAATACAAAAATGGGATGAAGCAATTAAAGCACTGAAAACAGGTTTAAAATTTCCGACCAGTAATACCGAATTAAATAAACAGTTCTATTTGAGCCTGGCCGATGCCTATTATAAAAACGGCAACAGCAAAGAGGCTTTCGGTTATTTTGAAGATCTTCTGACATTCGATGCCGACAATGTAATAGCATTGAATAATTACAGTTATTACCTGGCATTAAACAATGAAAAACTCGACCATGCCCTGGAAATGATCCGGAAATGTGTGACAATCGAAAAAGATAATCCAACCTATCTCGATACCTACGCATGGGTATTGTATCAAAAAAAATTATACGCAAAAGCATTGACGGTAATCGAAAAGGTAATGAAACTGGATCCGAAACCCACTGTAGAAGTGGTGAGCCACTACGGAGATATTTTACTGGCAAATGGTTTGAAAGAGAGAGCCGTGAAAGCATGGGAAAAAGCTTTAAAAATTGATCCGGATTTTAAAGGATTGAAAAAGAAAATAGAGGAGGCTGAAAAGTGAAGATTTTAAAAATCATACCGGTCGTGATGACCGTTACCGCCATTGTTTTCATGGGGGGATGCAAGAGCAGGAAAGCAATAGTAAAGAGACATGTTCAGAATAAACCGGACTATGAATTGATACAATCAATACTTGGTGACCATGATCAAAAAACCGGATGGGAAATAAAAATGCTGATCAAAGCTGAATTGAACGGGGATGAGTTTAAAGGGGTGGCTACCGTCAGGTTTGGTGAAAATAATACTATATGGGCCTCGATAAGAGCCGGGATCGGTATTGAAGTAGCAAGAATTTTTGCAAACCGGGATTCGGTCTGGCTCTCTTCAAAAATTATGAAAGTGCAGGAAAAAGGTGATTGGAATTACCTGTATAAATTAACGGGGATTAAAGCAAACGCTGTGTTATTGAAAGGATTGCTTACTCGAACATTGATCAGTCAGGATAATAATAATTCAGAAAAGACCGGTCA
>JAGHDB010000282.1 GCA_021160155.1 Bacteroidales bacterium
CAAATCAATAAAAAAAGCCATGGCAGGATTATCCTGAAACATGAAACAAACCAATAAACAAATTATCACCCTGTTATCAGAAAGGATCCGGATTTTCTTTCAGGATCATCAAATCAGTAATAAGCATACCTCCCTGCTGGTAACGGTTAGCGGGGGCATCGACTCGGTAGTCCTTCTGGACTTGCTTGTAACAGAAGGTTTTGATTTACGCGTAGCACATTGTAATTTCTCACTCAGAGGATCCGAATCCGATCAGGATGAATTATTTGTTAAAAATTTAGCTTTTCAATATCAGGTGCCTTTTCATTCAAAGCGATTTAATACTTCGAGATATGCAAAAGAGAGAGGGATCTCGATCGAAATGGCAGCTCGTGATCTTCGGTATCAATGGTTTGAAGAATTGCGTAATGAACAAAACTGCGATTGGACAGCTGTAGCACATCAGGCAGAGGATCAGGTTGAAACCTTATTTATTAATCTTACCCGTGGCACCGGATTAAAAGGATTAAGCGGTATATCAGAAGTTTCCGGGCATATCATCAGACCTTTGATTAAAACTTACCGGTTAGAGATTGAACAATACGCTGCTGAGCGAAACTTATCCTGGCGTGAAGATCGCAGTAACTCTGAAGTCAGATTCCACCGTAACCGCATCCGCAATGAGATATTGCCGTTATTTGAAAAGATCAACCCGTCGGTAAAGAAAACGTTGCTTGATAATATTTCTCACCTTGAGCAGGCCCGCCAGTTTGTGGAGACGGTCATTTGTAAAATACGAAATGAAATAACCTTTGAATCGGAATCCACTGTCTCAATTTCAATTGAAGCCATCAAAGAGTATCCCCCCGAGGCTTTTATCCTATTTGAATTACTGCAACCATACGGATTCAAATCTGACCAGATTGAAGCCATTGCTCATGCACTGAACGGAATATCCGGAAAACAGTTTTTCAGTTCTACCCACCGGTTGGTTAAAGATCGCGACTTCCTGATTGTCTCTCCCCTTCAGAAAGAGCTTTTCCAATCTTTCTATCTGGATAAGGAAGAGGGAGCCATTCATAATCCCATTGACCTTCAATGGCATGTAATCACATCGGATCAGGCAATAATTTCATCCGATTCTAACCAGGCCTTTTTGGATGCAGAAAAGATCAGATGGCCACTCTGCCTTCGAAAATGGAAACCCGGAGACCGGTTTTATCCGCTTGGTATGAAACACAAAAAAAAACTTAGTGATTTTTTAATTGATGAAAAAATCGGAATAACCCAAAAGGAAACCGTTTGGATTCTTGAATCGAATGGCGAAATTATTTGGGTTATCGGGCACCGGATTGATCATCGCTACCGCGTCACTTCGCAGACACAAAAAGTATTAGTGTTAATTTTCGTTAACAACTTTTCATAAGAGGGTGCCATTTGTTTTTTTTGTACCACAATTTCAACCAACTAAAAATAATTATCATGGACATTATTGTGGAAAACCTGACGAAGTTGTACGGCGCTCAGCGTGCTGTTGACCACATCTCTTTCAAGGTACACACGGGAGAGGTGCTGGGGTTCCTGGGACCTAACGGAGCCGGAAAAACCACGACCATGAAAGCAATCACTTCCTATCTGATTCCAAACGAGGGAGAGATTCATCTGGGAGAATTTAGTGTTGGCACTCAACCAGAAGAGATTAAAAAGCGGATTGGTTATCTCCCTGAAGACAATCCGTTGTACAACGACATGCCGGTTATTGATTATCTCCGGTTTGTTGCCGAACTTCAACAGATTGCCAAACAAAAAATTCGTCCACGAATTCTGGAAATGGTTACCATTTGTGGTCTGGAAGGAGAAAAACATAAAAAGATCGGGGAATTGTCAAAAGGATATCGACAGAGGGTTGGTTTGGCTCAGGCACTGATCCACGATCCGGAAGTGTTAATTTTGGACGAGCCGACTTCAGGACTTGATCCTAATCAGATTGTTGAGATTCGCGAACTGATAAAAACCATCGGGCGTGAAAAAACAGTCATCCTGAGTTCACACATTCTTGCAGAGGTTGAAGCCACCTGTGACCGTATCCTGATCATCAATAAAGGTAAAATTGTTGCTGACGGGAGTCCTGAAGAGTTACGCAAGAAGTCCCAGGGTAATGAATTGCTTAAAATCACCATTGAAGACGCGGATGCCAATGAAGTGATTAAAACTTTGCAATCACTTGATTCTGTCGACTGGATCAACAGCATTAACGATACAGACAACCGGTTTGAATTACAAAGCAAGGCCGGCGACTCATCCCGGCGTGCCGTTTTTGAGACTTGTGTTCGTAAGAAATGGGCACTTACCGAACTTTCAGTGGTTGAGACCAAACTGGAAGATATTTTCCATCAGTTGACCATGAATTAAAACTTGAAAATTCATCATCATGAAAGAAATATGGATCATAACCCGTCGTGAATTGAAGATGTTCTTCAATTCATTGATGGCCTACATATTATTAGTGGCATTCCTGGGATTCACAGGTTTTTTTACCTGGATCTTTGGATCTGACGTATTCATGGTAGGCCAGGCCAGTATGCAATCATTTTTTGGTATTGCTTACTGGACACTCTTCTTTTTTATTCCCGGCCTGACCATGGGTTTGCTTGCAGAAGAGACCCGGTCGGGAACCATCGAACTGTTACTGACCAAACCGATTAACGACTGGCAGGTAGTAGTTGGGAAATTCCTCAGTACATTGATACTAATTGCCGTGGCACTTGCCTTTACACTACCTTATTACATTACGATTTCCACATTGGGGCCTATTGACCACGGGGCAGTCTGGACAGGATATCTGGGCTTGTTGCTGATGTCAGGAACCTATATTTCCATCGGGCTTTTTGCCAGTTCTGTTTCAAAGAATCAGATTGTAGGATTTTTGCTGGCTTTGCTGATTGGTATCTTTTTCCATGTCATTTTTGGTATTCTCGCAGGTAATTTTACCGGTGAATTATCCAACGTGCTCAATTTTTTAAGTGTGAGCACCCATTACGATTCGGTTTCAAGAGGGGTCATTGATACAAAAGATCTGATTTATTTCTTTAGCATTATGATTCTGGCTTTGTTACTGGCTGAGAAAGTATTGGCAAGGAGGAGGTTTTAAATCTTAATAGGATGATAAAATGAAACGAATAACGACCTATATTTTAATAATTACCGGGATTCTTATTTTGGTCAATATCCTTTCGGATAATTTCTTTCTTCGCCTCGACCTGACTTCGGATCACCGGTACACATTATCCAAAGCAACCAAAAATATCCTGAAAAGTCTGGATGAACCCGTAACTGTGACTGCGTATTTCAGCAAGGATATTCCCGCTCAGATGGCGAAAACAAAACGTGACTTTAAAGAGTTACTTGTTGAATACAACAATATTTCCAAAGGTACTGTAGTATATGATTTCATCGACCCAAGTGCTACTCAGGATGAAGAGCAAAAAGCGATGTCTGCCGGTATTCAACCGGTCATCGCTACCATAAGAGATAAAAACGAAGCCAAACAGCAAAAGGTTTACCTGGGTGCCGTGGTTTCTATGGGCGAAGAATCTGAAGTAATCCCGTTTATGAAACCCGGGGCTGCAATGGAATATGCACTGTCATCTGCCATTAAAAAGATTTCCATAAAAGATAAACCATCCATCGGATTTATCCAGGGAGACGGGGAGCCCTCATTGGGAGCCATGCCCCAGGCTATGAATGCACTGAACGTAATGTATCAGGTTGAACCTGTTTATCTGAATGATACTGCTAATGAATTACTTCGTTTTCATACCGTGGTCTTGCTGGCGCCAAAAGATACCATACCGGCAAACCATCTGGCTCAGTTAGATCAGTTTCTCGGACAGGGAGGAAATCTTTTAATAGGTATTAACCGGGTTGAAGGAGATCTCTCCGTTGCCAGGGGAAGAAGCATTTCAACCGGTTTGGAAACCTGGCTGACCGGAAAAGGAATTATTGTCGAGAATAACTTTGTGATTGACAGTAAATGTGCCAATGTTTCAGTAAAACAACAGCAAGGCATGTTCACTTTCAACACCCAGATCATGTTTCCTTATATACCGGTTATCGGAAATTTTGCCGATCACCCCATTACCGGAGGCCTTGAAGCGGTGATATTACCATTTGCAAGTACCATTAATTATTCAGGCGACACCACCAAAACATTTACACCGCTTATCATGACATCAAAAATGTCCGGCACTCAGCCGGCTCCTGTATATTTTGATGTAAGCAAAAGATGGAGTAAAAGCGATTTCCCGATGAGTAACCTGACTGTCGGAGGATTATTATCCGGCAATCTGGTCGGTGATGCCCGTTCAAGTATGATCGTTTATGGAGACGGGGATTTTGCGGTTAACGGGGAAGGTGAAACGGCACGCCAACAATCTGCCGACAATATCAGTTTGCTTGTCAATTCAATCGATTTCTTATCGGATGACACCGGATTAATTGAATTAAGGACTAAAGGAGTAACCAATAGACCTTTAAAAGAGATTGAAGACGGGAAAAAATCATTCTTAAAGTGGTTCAACTTTCTGCTTCCCATCCTTTTGGTTATCATTTACGGTTTTATCCGCATGCAATACAATAGAAACCTAAGAGTTAAACGAATGGAGGAAGGTTATGTCTGGTAAAAAAAATCAAGGATTGTTATTTGGTATATTTATTATCCTGCTGGTTTTGGCAGGGATCAACCAAATCGTTAAAAACAAAAAGGGCGAACGTACCTTTAAAGCCGAACTACTTGACGTTACTGCAGATCAGGTGACAAAAATGTCTCTTTATACAAAAGGAGAAAATTATCAGGAGATAGCACTGGTTAAAAAAGGTGATCGTTGGAACATAGAATTTAAGGGATCAACCTATGCTGCTGATCGTGATCTGGTTCAAAATATGCTGGACGAAATAACCGGAATCAAACCGGATCGCCTGGTTGCCAATAAAAAAGAGTCGTGGAGCGACTATGATGTAACAGACACCACCGGAGTCAGGGTAGAACTTTACGGGGATAAAAAGAAGCTGGCTGAAGTTTATATCGGTCGGTTTTCTTACAATCAGACCACTCGAAAACCCACGACTTTTGTCCGGATGGGTGGAGAAAAGGAGATATATGCAGTTGAAGCATATCTCAGTATGACTTTCAGCCGTGATATCAAAGGGCTCCGGGATAAATCATTATTCAGGGGTAACCGTAATGATCTGACCGGAATCACATTTACATATCCTGCCGACAGTTCTTTTTCCCTTTCAAAAGAGAAAACCCATTGGCTGGTAGATGGTGCTCCTGCCGATTCGGCAACTGCAATTCAATATCTTAATTCGATCGCTTATTTGATCGGTCAGAATTTCCGTGATGATTTTAATCCGAATACCTTTAACGGCAATGTATTTCAACTGGTTCTGCAAAGAAATAACAAACCGCCTGTAGAAATTAAAGCATACGCGGATTCTGCAGGGATGGTTTTCAATTCGTCTGAGAATCCTGAAACCTATTTCGGCGATGGCTCAGCCAACCTCTTTAAAAAAGTCTTTAAAGGCAAATCGTATTTTACACCGAAGAAAACTGAATAAAACAGAGAGATATCAAAAAGTAATCGCCTGGTTTCAGGAGAATCTTCCGGTAGCTGAAACCGAGTTACACTATGACAACCCTTATGAATTACTGGTAGCGGTAGTACTGAGTGGGCAGTGTACGGACAGAAGAGTTAATGTGATCACGCCTTTATTCTTTAAACGGTTTCCCACCCTTTCCGTTTTGGCTGAAAGCAAACAGGATGAAGTGTTTGACTTGATAAAATCCTGTTCATATCCGAATAATAAAGCCAGGCACTTAGTAGCGGCAGCCAGATTCATCATGGAAAATTTCAATGGTCACCTCCCGGAACAGGTTGATGAACTGCAAAAGATTCCGGGAGTGGGCCGCAAATCCGCCAATGTGATTGCTTCGGTAGCATTTAATAAACCGGCTCTGGCGGTTGACACTCATGTTTTCAGGGTATCTGCCCGGATCGGACTGACTCATCATGCCCGCACACCGCTGGAGGCTGAGAAACAACTGGTTCGCTATATTCCGGAATCACTGCATTCTATCGCACACCACTGGTTGATTCTGCATGGACGCTATATTTGCAAAGCACGAAAACCGGAATGTGACCATTGCGGATTGCAGCCTTACTGCAAGTATTACAAACAAAATAAAAAACAAGAAGCTATCTGAAGATCAGAAGTTATAAATGGAACTTTTTTGATATGATTCGATATGCATCTCGAAACGGGATTCCCTGTTCAACTAGTTTTTTAATTTCTTCGACTGATTTCAACTCATCGGTCATACTTTCTTTAAGTACTTCAGGCTCCGGCTTTAATCCTTTAATCACTTCCGCAGCTGCCTGAATGGCAAGAATGGTCAGATCAGTCCCGCGGATAACCGGTTCTTTTGTCCATTGAAGATCCCGGTGATAACCTGAAATCAGGTTAAGCGGTAAGGTAAAACTTTGTTGCTCGTAACCTCTGACTATACCGGCAGAGGCACGTATCAATTCAAGTACATCAGGATTTTTTTTATGCGGCATCACAGACGATCCCGTGGTATGTGCCTGATTTAAAACAAAATACCCCAATTCCGGAAGTGTGAAAAATATCAGATCGGAAGACCATCTGTTCAAATCATAAAGTATCATCAGGCAGTCATGAAGAATTCTCGACTCCAATTTACCACGACTATTCTGGGCATACAGGGAGTTTTCAAGAGTCTCTGAAAACCCAAGCAGTTTGGTTGTAATCTCCCGGTCGAGTTGAAAAGGTACTCCATATCCTGCTCCGGTACCCAGAGGATTTAGATCTATTAACTTTCGGGTTTCTTCGATCATTTGACAGTCTTGTGTCAACCCAAACTTCAGTGCATTGATCCATTCTCCCACAGTATAAGGCATGGCTTTACGGGTATGGGTATAACCGGGCAACGGATAATCTCCGAAATCTGAAATAAATTGATCCAATGCAGTAATCAGGTCTTTAAGTTGACGCACTATTTCATCCAGTTGATCTTTTTCAAACATCCGGATAGCGACCAGTACCTGGTCATTTCTGGACCGGCCTGTATG
>JAGHDB010000001.1 GCA_021160155.1 Bacteroidales bacterium
AAACTGTTCAGACCAAATCTCCTCATCGGTGCTTTTTTTATAGATATCCACATACAGAGGCACCTGGTCATGTGTCAGCTCCGGATCAAAAGTAAATACCAGGGTACCCTGTAACTGTGCATATCCGGGTAATACTCCAAATGTCGCATCCAAAGATTGAGTACAGGGATGATCCCAGTTTACCATATCAGGAGACACGGTAAAAGGTTTATCAGACACTCCCTGATTAAGACGTAATACCATCGGCGTTGAGAGAGGAACCGGAATCTGATACGTCCAGTTCACACCTGAACCGGTTACCTGTAATAAAGTATCAAACACAAGCCGCTGATCCCGGGCTCTAAGGAATGAAATTTTTACCGGAACCGGATCGGGAGGAGCTGACCCATCCAAATTGATCCGTATCGAACCGGAACCCAGACAAGGTATATTGGGTATTAATTGAAAATCCCACTGACCATACAGAATACATGAATTATTAAGTCGGATTACCTCAGGACGTACATCGAAATCTTTAGTCAGTGAAACCGGTTTAAGAATCATTTGCAGGGGCCGTTCCTCGGGAAGCATGAGCGAAATCGAAGTGGAATAATCCATCGAAGTGATTGAGAGATCAAGCGTCCGGTAAACCGAACCATTATAGTCATCAATAACAGAGAGCTTTGCAGGCAGAGGAAATACATTAAACTCCTCCCGGATAGAGGTATGAATGGTACCTGAAAAACGGCACTTCAACGGACGAAGCACAAAATCCTGATGAAAACTTTCCTGAAAAGGGAAAATAGTCAGAAATAAAGGGTCAGAAGCCAGTTGAAAATCGGGATGATCCGCCACAACCCTGAGTTCAGCCTGTACACCTACAGGTATCTGAACAGACAAAGGTAAATTCAACCCCGAAAACAGCCGTACGGCAAAACGCTGTAATACTATTTCAGAACCGGATTCTGAAAGAATCAGATGTCCGTCAAATGCCGATTCGGGAAATGGTTTCTGAAAAGTAAAAGTCAGCTGACCGGATACTGTTACAGTCTCTGTACGTGTACCGGCAGCATAAAGGCTTAAATGAGAAAGAGGCACCTCAGCCAGGCACCTGCCCTGTTCCTCGAATACCCGGGCAAACCCGGCAGGTTTCCATACGGTTGCAACAGACTCAAAATACCAAACGGGAATTGAATCACCCGGTTGATAATTCGCCCCAACCGGAAATCGCCAGGTAAGCGGAGGACCGGGGATTTGCGTAATGGCACCTGATGTTTGGCTTTCAATATCTAAATCCATGATATTTACCGCATCAAAAATACCGGATACTATGCTGCCCCGGTCTTCAAATTGCATCACTCCGGCATCTGCCAGTCCGGTATCTTCTAACCGGTCATAATGCACCGCCCGCACCGATAGAGCTCCATCTGCCGGAGTATTGCCTGGCCCCTCCAGTAACATACTATCCGGGAACAGAAGTTCCAGTGAATTATCCGGCATGATCACCCTGAATCCGGAGGTAAGTTGTCCCTGCTGTACATTGCCTGTTTTTATTTTGACCATTTGCCGCTGATCGTCAGTAAGATTATGTTGCCACAAAGGAATAAGAAAAGTATTCACACCGGTTTTTGAGACGACCAGGTCGAGCGTAACTTTTTCATAATCTGAAGCTTGGACTGTCATCGTTATCAGAACCGGGTGACCCGGTTCAATCCTGTATGGATCATACGGATCAAGGCCCAGACTGATAATTCCTGACAAGGAGACTGCTTGATCAACCCGTTCACCCACCTGGGTAACCACCGCACCGGCATCGCGACCCGAAAAGTGGACCTCCACACCATCCACTCCATTGTTACCGATTAGTTGACCGGTTGTTGCATCATAAAAACGTAAAGAGAGAAAAGTCTTGATAATATTGGTGTCAAGACTGATAATCAGATCATCCTTGAAATTAACCGGCTGGCATACCTGCAGCACCATCAGCAACGGCAGAATCCACCATACTGTTTTTCGACCCATGTAAAACCCGTATCAATCTTATCTTTCAGGTCACTCTGTAACCGTAATCATGATTGATTCATGCCGGTACCCGGCAGTAAGTTTACAAAGATAAACCCCCTGCTGCAACTGATCGTTTTCGTAGTGAATCAAATGATTGCCTTTGGTGAGATCTTTTTCAAGAATCACATCCACCTCCTGGCCCAAAAGATCATAAAGCACCATTCGAACATGAGCTGCATCATCCAGATTGACCTTAAAGGTTGTCTGACCAGCCATCGGATTCGGATAGGAGTTTAACATTGAACCTGACACTTCCGGCAAATTGGAACCGGTTGTTTTTGAGAACTTCAGATTACGCACATTCAGAGAGAAAGGAGTATAATCCCTTCCATTCCCAATTACATTGAAAACCACACTAACCGCATCATCCGCCGTAAAAATCAATCCGGGATCAATGGATGTCAGATCACTGAAGTTAATAGTATAGTGTGCCATAGCCGGACTAAGGCTGATAGAGGTTCTGAACTGATCACTCCAATTTTTAATTCCATCCTTATTAAGAATGACTTCAACCGTACCCCGGCCACTGGCATCAAACTCAAAACTCCGGTAATCCGAGAGGTCGGTTGGTATATTTCGTACTCCGATGGCTCTGAACAAGGAGACATAAGTTTTAACTTCTCCGGTAATCGCAGCATCCCTTTCCAAGGAAAATTCTCCCGGATCCAATGACAGCGACTCTTCCGGTGTAATCACGTAGGAGGTAATTACCGCTCCATCTTTCTCCACATATTTACCCCAGGCACCATCAGAAAAATAAAGTTCATCCAAACCGGGATCCGCATTATTTTCAACGGTAAAACCGGCATCATAAATATATCCGACAGGTATTCTGATCTCCAGGGTAAACCCATCGGGTGTTGCCATATTAAGCGGAACAGTGATATTGAAATTCTCACGGGCTCCCATCTCTGAACGGGTGAGCGTTCCTTTGACTGTTACCTGATCAGCCTGAATAGGATTCACCAGGGTCAGATCAAGTACACCGTCATGATAATAACCACTGCGGACAAAAACTTTCGGTACCCTTTGATCCCCGTTATTGATCAGATTAAGAGGTTCATCTTTTTCGATACGGTTTAAAATATTTTCAACCAACTGAACGGTAGTTTCCCTGGAGACCGTCCAAACCTGAAAGTTCATCACCTCCGCATCCCTTGAAACATGGTACCACTCTTTTGACCATTGGTTATCAATAGTCATCCGGTTACCCTGACGGTAGGCCACAAACGAGACAGCATAGTCGGCCTCACCGGAAGGTTGCTGTATCAAACTGATAATAAAGGGATGACCTTTGATCTCCACATAGCGAACAGTAGCCAGACTTCCGCCGGTCAACCGGTCGCAAATTATCTTGGTATGATTATATACTTCGCCTTCCGGAGTGGTCATAGCCATAATTGCCCCAACCCGTCGGTCGTTATTCTGATAGTAATCTACCGAAAATACCTCGAGAGCATTTGACATGTCTAACAGGTCTACAGGTGTTACGACATAGGCCTTTGAATTTTCAGGACCGTTTTCAGGCAGGTAGTCCAGAATATTAGAGGTACCCGACTTCATTGAAGAGGCAGGGAGCAGAACTCCGGAAGCTACATCGGCTTCTCTGAATGGAGAAAGCTGAGTAATATCATTCAGTAATTTCGTTGAATTATTCTTCATCCTCAGGAATTTCCGCAAAGCAATTTTGGTTGACAGATCCCCGTTGCTTTCAATACCTCCTCCGCCTCCTCCCGAACTGGAGGCATTAATCGTAACCACATCGGTATTATCTCCGGGGACCGTCTCTGTCTGGTCATAACTGGTAATGGTAGCAGTATTGGATGCTCCTCCGGTAAGAAGAACTCTCCCCACCAAAGTTAAGGTAGCCGTTCCGCTACCCTGCAGGATTCCTGCTTCCCAGATACCGGTTGAGGGAGTATAGATTCCCTGGGTAACAGTATGTGACTGATACGTAAACTCAGTGTTATCCAACAGATCCGTCAGTTTAATAGTTGAAGCATAATCCGATGAGTTATTAGTCAACACTATCGTGAAAGTAACGTTGTTCCCCTGTGTAGGAGTAGCATTATCAACGGTCTTATCCACAACCAAATCGCGATTGACATTACCCGATCCGGTACTCGACAACCACCAGGGGGCATATTTTACATTAGCAGTCACCGCATTCCCCTGTCCGTGCGGGTTATTGTAATTGGGTGTATTGGGCAGGGATTTGTTGTCATACGGACCGGTTACATGGCCCCACCAGTTGTATCGGGCATCAATTACCGGAGAATGCCTGATAACTCCCCCGTAAGCTGATCCGTCAGTTCCGGCATAAGTCTTCACATTATTAGTGATAGAAGCATGCTGCACTACTACGTTGTTCGGATAGGTATTGTGTACACCGGGATAACCAAAACGGATACCCCGCTCATTACCGTTATAAGTTCCCCCGTCAACCAAAATATCATCCAATGTGGCAGGATGAGAAGCATACGACCCGTCATCCCGGGCCATGATCCATAAACCATATCCTTCAGCAAATCCCAAACCATTTCCGGTAAAAGTACAATGGCTGAAATCCAGGTTGGTATAGTTTTGGTATAAAAGATTGAGGTTTACACCCCCGTTATATTGTCCCGCATGAGTCCAGGCTCCACCATCCGTATATACCGTATTCCATCCGTTGTTTGAAACAGTAACCTGACTAAAAGAGGTTTCAGAGAGTTTCTCTGCATAAATCCCCACAATCGAATTGTGGTTAAAAGCAGATCCTGCCACCGTACAGTGAGAAACATTCCCCATGGATCCGCTGTACGTACTGTTTGAAAAATACCATCCATAATGAAGATCTTCGAAAGTACAGCCTTCAACAGTCAGATGTGAAAGGGTTGCCCCGTTGCTGACCTGTAATCCGATTTCAGACTGTGTGGCATCATTCACAGCGGTTCCTTTGACATAAAGATTCTTAAGATGGAGATAATCAACCGTTCCGGAAGGAACACTCATACCGTATACCCCTTCACAGACAAGACGCATATTCCACAATTCAACCAGGTCACCTGAAGCACCTGAAGAAGATAATGTGATAATCGGGCCGGTACCTGATTTTTTCAGTATCGTATTGGTGGCATCACTGGCTCCGTAACCCGCACCATGTATTTTCACTTTCCGGTTCACATTGAACTCTTCGGTATACGTACCTGCCAACACATTAATTACAGATCCCAAAGGCACCTGGTTGACTGAGGTCTGGATTTTTAGCGTGTGGTCCAACCAGTAGTCGCCCGTTGAAATTTTCTCAATCCAGGATTGATCGCCATGACCTCCCAGAACAGCAAAACTCAGTGCATCACTCTGTGTAATCTGGTAAAAATAATAAGAAGTATCCTGTGTATTCCGAACGATATAATCAAACCCGTTAACGGTTATATTCGTATTGGTAAATCCATATTCATCTTCTCCATATACTTTATTGGTCTCACCAAAAGACGAGGTCGTCCCGTCAATGGTAACATTTTTTGAGCCCCGGTTATGGTTAGAGCAATAAATAGCAAATCCGCCCCAGTCATTTCCGACAGTTGTCAAATGATTGGCGGTTACAGTCCAACAGCCCGCAATGGCAATTCCATTACCGTCGTGAGAATTTTTGGAAGTTAAATAGGATAGAGATAACGTGGTAATCCCGTCAAACTCAAAATTTGATTTTTTACCTCCGTCTATTGTGACATGACTGACCGTAATATTGGATCCCCCTGAGAATTTAAGAGCATAACTGCCATCCACTCCGTTCGGTTGAATGGTCATATAACTTACAGATACATTTGATTGCGAGGATATCAATGCGGATGTTCCCGCAGCTACGCCGGTGGCATCAATAATCACACCTGCTTCACTGGCACCAACCAACGTTAATTGATGATTGATGTCCACCGTTGAACCGAACGTATAGGTTCCGTTGGCTATATGGATTACATCCCCGTCGCTCGACGCTGCAATGGCCGCCTGAATAGTAGCATAGAGCGGTACTCCGCCGCTACCGACATAGCGGTCAGTCGCCAGCACCGAATGGGTTGTTCCGGCCAAAAGAGGAAAAATAAGCAGAACCGAAACCAACAGTGTTCTGTGATTTCCCGTATGGTTCCTTTTAGCAGGGTTCTTGTAGAATACATTCATAATATTTGATTTTCCAGATTATTTCAGCTAAAACTTTACCTTCCATCAATTTATAAAAACTGATGACC
>JAGHDB010000035.1 GCA_021160155.1 Bacteroidales bacterium
AATTACACCAATAATTGTTATATCGATCATAACGATTGTTCGCATGTCAACCGGCAGACCGATCCCAGCGACTGTGCGGCCATCCTGTTGATTGTTTCAAATAATAACACGGTGGAATATAATGATTTAACCTATTCGGGAGATGGCGTTTTCCTGGGGCAGTATGAACACTCCGGAGTGCCTAATAATAACTATTTCGCATACAACGATTGCTCCTTTTCTCCGCATAATGCCATAGAAGCTACCTTCGCCGACGGGAACATTTACAAATACAATAAATGCAATTACAGCCATTACGGATTTTGGCTCGGATACAGCTTTAACTCCCTCGTGGAGGGGAACGAGATCATTGGTAACCGGTACCTGCCCAACGATGAATTCCTTATACGCACCAAACTGGCAGGTAATCTGGTATGGCAACCAGTGGCCACAGACGGACCGCGACATACCGTGATGAATGCTCCTCCCTGCGATATGGCCGAACCGGATGCAAACTGGCAGATCTATGCGGATCCCGGGTATGGTCACCGTTTTGTTGAGACATTGGAATGGGATTACGAAGTAAAAAAAGTGGGCCGGGCAGCTGTGAAAATGGTGACCCCGCGGGGATGGGATGTGGCCATTAATTACCGTCCGCCGGGCGATTCGGTGGCTTTATGGAGCCTGTCAGAGAGTGATACCCTGTTTTTGTGGATACGGACCATTAAAAATCCGCCTTTTGGTTTTCAGGCTTGTCATATCCGGGTGGGGTGTTACAATCACGGATACTATAAATACGCCGTCAGTGAATCGGTTTTTACTAATGCCCATAAACACTGGAGCCGGTTAGCCATCCCCCTGCGTGGTAGTCGTACTTTTCACAGAACCGAAGAGGGATTTATGGATCTCAATCAGGTCAGTTATGTTGAGATACATGCCGATACCTGGGGTTTTGGTTATACCCTCTGGGGTGGATGGTGTGCAGTTTTCTGATTGTAACCCCCTGGCTGGGAGAGAAGATATGACCCTTAAGAATAACCTTCATTTGCGGATGTTTCCCAATCCGGTGAGCCGGGAAGCTCAAATTTCATATACTCTCAACAGACCAGGACATATTAAATTACAATTGATCAGTTTGCAAGGAGGTGTAATACAATCGCTTGCTGATGAATACCAACCGGCCGGAAAACAAACAGTTACTTTTAACCGGCAGGGACTCGCAGCAGGCCTGTATGTGATCCAACTGTCAGACAGCCAAACGATAACCAGGGATAAAATACTGATTGTTAACGATTAGTAGATCTTCCACCCCGACTCTTCGATGTACCGGAAATAGTGAAATAATTTCCAGTCTAATTCCAATCCATAATCAATCTGCGGACGGTAATCTATCTGCAGAATAAACGGGTTATTCGGGTGCCGCATCTGATATCTGGTATCCCTGACTTTCTCATTCCAGCCGGTAACATAAAACAGATTCTTTGTCCGGAGGTAATCATGGCTGTAATACCATACAGGTTTTCGATGGGTTATAAACCACTGGTCGAATCCGGGGTCAATGATCAATAATTCATATTCTGTGCTGTCTTTTGCAACCAGCTGAATAGATTCAGGAGCCTTGGCCTTGGACTGATCGCCTGTAACCCCTTTGTGCAGGGTACTGCATCCGGATACGATAAGGATGCCTGCTATGATCCAGGTGATAAGAATTGAGCGCATTACGTATAATCCTTTTCTTTTTTTCTTTATACGTAAAAAATGCGCAATGGGTTTACTTTTTTCCCTGGATGCTTTTTTCAATCTCCTCAAGGGTTCGCCCTTTTGTTTCAGGAGCAAATCGGATCATAAACAGAACCAGCAGGATACCTGAAACGATAGTTAACTGGTTCAATGACACTAAGCGACCACGCATCCGGGCCGGTGCAATTTCTGTAATATACATAGGACTGGTCATGCTGGCTGCTCCCACGCTACGCAGCGTTTAGTAGCTCTCCTGAATGGCCTTGAACATAGCTTCCACATTTTCAATCGGCACATTGCCCTGAATGTTGTGGATGGTATTAAATACAAAACCACCGCCGGGGGCGAAAATATCAATCCGCTCACGCACTTCGCGGTACACCTCTTCAGGTGTTCCATACGGAAGGGTGTTCTGGGTATCTACCCCGCCACCCCAGAAAACGATGTTTTTGCCGAATTCGTTTTTTAATTCACGTGCATCCATTCCTGCAGCCGAGCACTGTACCGGGTTGAGGATGTCAAATCCCGCTTCGATAAAATCGGGGATCAGATCTCTGACTGATCCGCAGGAGTGAATGAAGGTTTTCCAGTGGGTTTTTTCATGAATCCGCTTGTTGATAGCAATATGGAAAGGTTTATACAGATCGCGATAACTGTCGATTGAGATGAACAGTCCGGATTGGGTGCCGAAATCGGTTCCGGTGACCATGGCTACCTGCACTTCGTCACCGAATAGGTCAGCGAGTTGATCTATGGTTTTAAGGCCGATCTCACACTGCTTTTCAAAAACCTCGTAAACAAAATCCCTGCGGACCAATCCTGAAATATACCACTCCTGGATGTCGCGGATACCTTTGGGGTGTTTCATAAACGGTCCGGGTACCAATGCAATATCCCCAAAACCGGTTCCCGGGATATTCAATACTACTCCATACTCAGAATGCCGGTTAATCCATTTTCTTTTTTTTTGATAATAACTGAAATCAGCTTCACCGAGTGGTTTAAACTCCTCGGTATTATCAGCGACAGTTAACTTTGACTCATCAATCGGATCCTGCCGGATGATGGTATCCCAGAAAAATCCCCCATTAGGCATTCTTACACTGGGAGGTACGCTGGTGTCTCCCTCGGGATATCCCAGCCGGTCGCCTTTCTCCGGATCAACGGTGTAATTCAAATTGTGGTGTACCAGTGCTTCGGTGCCATCAAAAAGAGTAAACGGTTTCCACGGTCCCTCTTCATCCGTTCCGATCAGGGATTTTCTTCCCTGAATGCCCAATACATCAATATGAAGCAGTTCCCGTAACCCTGTATCTATTTCACCCAGCATCTGGTACGGTTCAATCACTTTTACCCGGTAATCTGACTGCCCGAAATGTCTCTTCCAAAGTTGACTGACAATAGAAACATGCATGCCGGTTATCGGTGTGGCTCCAAAATCAACACATACCCGGTCAGGCTCAGTATGGTTCAGCGTTGTTATTAATCGTTCTTTAGGTTTCATGTTGCAGCGTACAATTCAGATTTTGGATTTTAGCCTTATTCTTCGTCTATCGCTTTGATCCAAAACCGCTTCAATGCTGCTTTCTGATGTTCTTTTTCCATGATCTTCCGTATTTGCTCTACAATATCCGGATGTTCGGCGGCCACGTCATGTTCTTCACGGATGTCTTCATCAAGATTATAGAGTTGGATACTGAGATTCCCTTTTTGCATATTCATTCTTATTCCTTTCCACGGACCCATTCTTACTGCCTGCTGGCCATGGTATTCGGGAAATTCCCAGAAAAGGTAATCATGCTTTTTCTGGTTTTTTTGTCCCAATAGGGTAGGGAGAAAACTGATACCGTCGGTAGGGATACCGGGTTTGATACCGGCTACATCGCAAAGGGTTGGCAGAACATCATAGAAACAGGATGGTAAATCCGTTTCACTACCCGGTTGGATATGTCCGGGCCACTGGGCGATCATGGGTTCCCTGATACCGGCTTCGTGGAGGAATCCTTTACCCCAGCCGTATCCGACATTAAATGGTCCGGGGTTAAACCAGGGGGAGTCAGTACCACCGTTGTAAGTCGGACCGTTATCAGATGAGAAAATAATCAGGGTGTTGTCATATTCACCGAGTTCTTTGAGTTTATCGATGACGATTCCTATTTGGTGATCCATATAAGAGACCATGGCAGCATAGGCGGCATGTGGGTAACGTTGCGGGAAGTATCCTTTCTTGCCAAGGTAGGGAGGTTCATCTCCGAATTTTTCCACATAATGGTCGATCCACTCTTTTGGCGCCTGAAGGGCGACATGAGGAATAGTGAACGCGTAATAAAGAAAGAACGGTGTTCCCTGGCTGTTTTCAATAAATTTCAGAGCTTCAGCCAGCATCGGGTCGGGAGAATAAACTTTTTGATTGAATTTGGCATAGCTGTTCCAGTCGTACGGATCGGCTCCTTTAGGCAGTTTGGTGCCGGGTGCTACCAGTTCATTCTCATCGAACCAGTCTTTCTTTTCATTTTCCCATAGAAATTTGGGATAATACGTATGGGCTTGTCGCTGGCAATTGTATCCGTAAAAAAAGTCAAACCCCTGACGATTCGGAATACCTTCGCTTTCCGGAGCTCCGAGCCCCCATTTACCCACGATCCCCGTAGTATATCCAGCCTCCTGCAAGAGTTCGGCTACGGTAACAATACTGTCGGCCAGGGGATACTGTCCCTCAAGATGAGGGTCTTCGACTGCTTTGGCGTAATTCCATACATCGCCCCGTTCACCCCATTCGTGATTTCCGCGAATGAATGCATGACCTCCATGCAGACCGGTAAGCAACACACAACGTGATGGAGCACAAACCGCCGATCCGGCATAATGTTGGGTAAAGCGGATGCCGTTTTGGGCCATTTGGTCGATCACCGGAGTTTCAATTTTGGTTTGATCGTAACATCCCACTTCACTGTAACCGAGGTCATCGGCCAGGATGTATAGAATATTCGGTTTTTCAGCAGGTTTTTGAGTGCAACCGGCCAGCGCTGCCAGTCCGGCTACAGCCCACAAAGAGGATTTTGTATTCATATGAATCATATTTTATGTATTGTACCATCGTGTAAATTTCGCAGGTAGTTTACGCATTAAATCATGAAATCGCAAATAGATCATCGTTTTACTTTTTTAGCATGCCGTACCACTGATTTTTTACGCACACACAATGGCTGTAACAGAATAATAAAAAATATATCAGGTAGGGTGTTGCCAGGGTTTCCCGATTTCGCTGCGCTCATCGGGATAAACTTCTCGCCCCGGTAATTCAGTAAAAAAAAAGAGTACGTCTTGTAATGTACTCTTTTCTCTTTTGGTTGTCCTGCCAGGGCTCGAACCTGGACTCTTCTGATCCAGAGTCAGACGTGTTGCCAATTACACCATCGGGCAATTTGATCTGCC
>JAGHDB010000169.1 GCA_021160155.1 Bacteroidales bacterium
GTGTTAAAGTTAAGGTAAAAACTGCAACAGAGTGGCATCCTTCATCGTTTCATGACCTGAAGGGCACGATTTTTGAAAACTGACCTGTAAACATTTGAGAATTAACATTAAAACAATACGTGATGAACAAAAAAAATCGACTATCGAGCATGCTGCTGGTTGCTTTTCTTGGCAGTGTTATTGGCATTCTTGGATTTTCTTTATTGGTAAAACCCAAAACAATTATTGTACAAAATGACAAACCAATTCCGGCTCAATTTACCTCTCTGTCCGCTTCTAAATTGCCTACTCCGGACTTCCGTGAGGCTGCTGAAAAATCGGTTGATGCCGTGGTTCATGTAGTGACAAAAAGCTTTATTAGCCAGTATGGCTACCGGAGCCTTTATGATCTGTTTTTTAATAATCCTACGGAACAACATATACCGATGACCGGTTCCGGTTCGGGAGTAATCATTTCACCGGATGGTTATATCGTTACAAACAACCATGTAGTGGAGGGTTCTGAAGAGATTGAAGTGGGGTTGAATGACGGCAGGACTGTTGGAGCCAAGCTCGTGGGCAGGGATCCGGAGACAGATGTGGCCGTGATCAAAATTAAACTGAAAGATTTACCCTACCTGACTTTTGGTAATTCAGACGATCTTTATGTGGGCGACTGGGTGATGGCGGTAGGAAATCCGTGGAATCTGGGTACTACTGTTACCGCGGGTATTGTCAGTGCTAAAGGGCGAAATATCAACATATATAAAAATCACCGGCAGATTCCGGGATCCCGGCAAAAAAGCAATTCACCCAGAACAGCTGTAGAGTCATTTATACAGACAGATGCCGCTGTGAACCAGGGAAACAGCGGAGGGGCTCTGGTTAATATTTACGGAGAACTGGTAGGGATCAATGCGGCAATTGCTTCTCCGACCGGAGCATATTCAGGTTATTCGTTTGCCATTCCATCCCTGATCGTAAAAAAAGCGGTAGATGACCTGATTGAATTTGGCAAGGTACATCGTGCTGCACTGGGTGTGACTATTACCAACGTAACTGCCGATTTAGCAAAAAAGAAAAAGCTGGATGTAAACCAGGGATCATTGGTTACGGATCTGGTAAAAGACGGCGGTGCACAGAAAGCAGGTATTAAGATCGGAGATGTCATTGTGAAAGTCGAAAACCGTAAAGTGGTCACCAATGCAGACCTGATAGAAAGAATCAGCAGTTTCAGTCCCGGCGATCAAGTCTCGGTAACTGTCAATCGCAACGGCTCTGAACGGCAGTTTCAGGTTACGCTGCAGGGAATGGATGTGAACCAATCCACCATCGGTACTGCGGAATTCTGGACTTATCTGGGTGCCGACCTTGAAACATTAAAAGACAAAGAATTGAAAGATCTGGAAATTGACGGTGGAGTAAGAGTGAAAAAAGTCCACGGTGGAAAATTCAAAGAAGCTGGTATTCCCGAAGGCTTTGTAATAACCAGTATCAACCGTTTCAATGTCAATAATGTACAGGATGTGAAACAATTAATAGAACGAATTGACGGAGGTGTATTTATTGAGGGGGTACAACCCAACGGCAGGTATGATTATTACACCTTTAGAAAGTGATGGGTTAGGTAAGGCGTTGGATTAGGTGCTTGACCGGTCAGACACATGTGTTCTGGCCGGTTTTTTTAAAAAAATGATGCGAATCGAAACTTTTTTTTGCGCCTAAACGTTAAAGGTCTAACTTCGCAAAAATTTTTAAGGGCGTGTTATGAGGCAGTTAAAGATTACCAAGTCAATTACCAACCGGGAGAGTGCATCGTTAGACAAGTATTTACAGGAGATTGGAAAAGAAGAGTTGATCACTGTAGAAGAAGAAGTTGAACTGGCTCAAAGAATCAAGAAAGGAGATCAGGTAGCCTTAGAAAAGCTGACCAAAGCCAATCTGCGCTTTGTGGTTTCGGTAGCCAAACAATATCAGAACCAGGGATTGAGTCTGCCTGACCTGATCAATGAAGGTAATCTGGGATTAATTAAAGCTGCAGAGAAATTTGACGAAACCAGAGGGTTTAAATTTATTTCTTATGCAGTTTGGTGGATTCGTCAGTCTATTCTTCAGGCTCTTGCAGAACAGTCAAGGATTGTAAGGTTGCCACTTAACCAGGTTGGTTCTTTGAATAAAATCAATAAAGCCTATTCGAGGTTTGAACAGGAGAATGAACGTAAACCATCTGCTGAAGAACTGGCTGCCAAGCTTGAGATTGCCCCGGAAAAGATTTCTGATACTATGCGGGTTTCGGGACGTCATATCTCGGTTGATGCGCCTTTTGTTGAGGGTGAAGCCAACTCCCTCCTGGATGTACTCATTAATGATGATTCACCCAATGCAGATAATTCATTGATTAATGAATCCCTTAGCCGGGAGATTGATCGTGCCCTCTCTACATTAACCGAACGGGAACGTGATATCATCAAACTCTTTTTCGGTATCAGTTGTCAGGAAATGACCTTAGAAGAGATTGGTGAAAAATTCGGATTGACACGTGAACGGGTTCGTCAGATTAAAGAGAAGGCAATTCGCCGTCTCCGGCATACTTCGCGAAGTAAACTACTGAAAACATATCTGGGTTAAACGGTCGCTTTTAACTGTTTTTCCAAAGCAAACAATTCATCCCGCAGTCGTGCGGCTTCAAGAAAATCGAGATCTGCGGCAGCTTTTTTCATGGCCGCGCGTGTCTGGTCAATCATCTTTTCTAAAGCCGGACGGTCAAAATATTTTATAACAGGATCAGCTGCCAAGTCAGGATGAGTTTTTTCGATATATGCTTTTTTGCCTTTACGACCCGGAAGACCTCCCATTAATGATCCCCGGGCTTTAATCATCTGTTGTGGCGCTATTGTATTTTTTTAACTTTAGATCTACTTCTTTAAC
>JAGHDB010000389.1 GCA_021160155.1 Bacteroidales bacterium
GTTCTCTTTTTGTCAAGTTGCCTGGTTTTCAGACATTGACTGAATTTTATTGTAATTTTATGCAGTTTAAGTACAGGATATGGAGAAAAAGATTTGGGATCAGCTAACGGTAAGGGATTTGATCTGGGAAAGTTTTGATCGTTTTACCACAGAACCGGCTTGTGGATTTGTAAACAACAGGGTGTATACTTACGGAGATGTACGAAGTCATGTGGAGCAGGTTGCCTTTGCTTTTCGTAAGCTGGGGTTGGGTAAAGGTGACCGGGTAGCAATTCTCGGAAATAATTCACCACACTGGGTGATTTCTTATTTTGCGATACTTTCATTAGGAATTATTGCAGTTCCGGTATTACCGGATTTTCATACGGATGAGATCCGGCACATCATGGAACATGCCGGTGTGAATCTGTTGCTGATCAGTCAGCGTCAATTATCCAGGTTTACAGATGAAGAGCGACGGTCATTGCCGCGGATGATGCAACTGGATGATTTCTCAATAGTTGCTTCGGGCACCTCTTCAACGGAGGAGACGAACGTTCTGTACGGCTCTTTCGATCCGATGGGAATTGCTGTTCAACCGGATGATTTGGCATCTATTATTTATACTTCAGGTACCACCGGATTCAGCAAAGGAGTGATGCTGACCCACCGGAGTCTGGTTGAGAATGTCAGGCAGTGTGCATTGATCGAGCCATTGGAGAAGGGGGAGGTTTTTATTTCAATTCTTCCGTTATCTCATTCTCTTGAAAACACGGTAGGATGCCTGTTGCCGTTCAGCTTTGGTGCCATGACCCATTATCTGGAGAAGCCGCCTACGGCATCGGTATTGGTACCGGCTCTGCAAAAAGTCCGCCCAACCTATATGTTAAGTGTTCCGTTGGTGATTGAAAAGATCTTTAAATCCCAGGTGAAGGGTAAATTTGAAAGTAAACGGATACTTCGGTTTTTATATGGCCTTACACCCGTCAGAAAAATTTTGCATCGCATAGCCGGTAAAAAACTGATAGCCACTTTTGGCGGCCGGTTGAAATTTTTCGGTATTGGCGGAGCAAAACTGGATTATATGACCGAGCGTTTTTTGAAGGAGGCGCGATTTCCCTATGCCATTGGATATGGTTTAACTGAAACAGCACCGTTGTTAAGCGGGGTGGGTGTGGCTGAGACAAGGTTTCAATCGGCCGGCCGGCCGGTTGACGGAGTGGAGATGAGAATCAATGAACCGGATCCCGAAACCGGCATTGGTGAAATCTGGGTACGGGGGGGTAATATCATGAAGGGTTATTACCGTGAGCCTGATATAACCGGTCAGGTGCTTACTCCTGACGGCTGGTTCAGAACCGGGGACTTGGGTTTAATTGACCGGGATGGATTTCTATTCATTAAAGGCCGGTTGAAAAATGTGATCGTGGGAGCTTCGGGAGAGAATATTTATCCTGAAGAGATCGAATCGGTTATCAATCGGTTTCAATATGTTATGGAGTCATTGGTAATTAATCGGGGTGGAAAACTTGTGGCGCTGGTCAGGTTAAATTATGAAGAGTTGGAGCATCAATTTAAACAGATGAAAGCAGATGCCCACCGATTGATTGATGAGAAAGCAGAGCAATTGAAAAACGAGTTGCATCAATTTGTCAATGAGCGTGTAAACCGCTACTCAAGGATACAGATGATTTACATCCGGGAAGACCCTTTTGAAAAAACTGCCACAAAAAAGATCAAACGGTTTCTTTATGAATGATTTACACGTTATTACATCGGGATCACGGGAGAAGTTGAAAATTTATATCATCGGTGCACCATACGGTACAATCCCGGAATTACCAAGAGTGAAAGAAACATCGAGAGGCTCATTCCCCCAATCATGGAAATAGCTAATGGTTGAAGCATCTGTGCTCCTTCTCCCAGGGCAAGCGCCAATGGCAAAAATCCGAATATAGTGGCAATGGTGGTCATCAGTATGGGGCGCATACGCACGCGACTGGCCATCAACAGGGATTCAGAAACATCCGGATGGTCTTTCAGGTATTTCTCGGTATAATCAATCAGCAGAATGCCGTTATTAACCACTACACCCACGATCATGATCATTCCCATAAAAGCAGAGATATCCAATGGTATTTTGGTAATCCAGAGCATAAGAAAGACTCCGCTTACTGACAGCAATGTGCCGAGTAGTATTACTCCTGATGTCAGGAATGACCTGAATTCAAACAGCAGGATCGTAAAGACCAGTAATATACCGAAGGCAAGGATCAGCAGTAAATTATTACCGAAAACTTTCAATACGATGGGTGCAATCTCTCCGCTCAAATCATTTAGCCGGTCAGGCAAAACCTGGAACAATTCGGGTTCCAGCCGTGGTTCGTAAGTTTTATCAAACTGTCGCAGATCGTTCATGATCTCAAATGAGGAGCGTTTATGCTTCTCTTTCAGATTTATAACAAAATCCCCGTCGTTTGCATGGGTTCGCGGATGGGCGAGGCTCCGGCCGGTACGTAACGAATAACTCTCAACCTCGGGCATTTCCATAATATGTTTGGCAATGCTTGACAGCATACTTTTGGTGCCTTCAATGGAACTGCCGGGTGGAGCAATATAATCATGCACAATGGTGCCTTCATCCCACTCGGGGAGAAAACCACTGGGAATGTGGGTGTAAGAGTACACAGCTATACCACCGAACAGCAAGTGGAGGCCAGCGACCGGGGAAAAATACCGGCTACACCTGAAAGAAAAACCAGCGGAATGAAAACCACCAGCGTTGTAAGCGTGGCTCCCAGTAATGGAGGTATAATTTCTGAGGTGGCTTTAACCACGGCTTCTTTTTTAGTATGCCCCTCTTCCAGATAACGTTCAATATTTTCAATCACTACGATGGCATTATCCACCAGGATACCTATTGCGGCAGCGAGACCTCCCAGGCTCATCAGATTCAGGTTCATCCCGATCATCCGGATAAAGATAAAGGAGATCAGCAGGGCCACAGGGATGATGAAAACAGTGATCAGTGTGATCCGTAATCTTCTTAGAAACAGCAGAAGAATTAAAAAGGTCAGTAAAGCTCCCAGAAAGATGGCATCCCTTACACTACCGATGGAACGACGGATGAAGTCGGTCATGTCATACCATTTTCTGACTTCCACAGATCCGGGAATCACGCGGCTCAAATCATCCAATCGTTTGCCGACCTCTTTCATAATGCTCACGGCATTGGTTCCGGGCTGTTTGATGATGGTAATCAGCACAGCCGGTTTCAGGTTGCTTTCACAGGCGATAAATGTTTCACGTAATGCCGGTTCAACGGATGCAATATCAGAGAGATAGACCGGAGTGGGACCGTTACGTTCCACGATGGTATTTTTAATGTCATCGATTTTCAGAAACCGGTTATCCGCGATATTCAGGTAGAGTTTGTTGGATTCATTCAGGCGACCCACATATTGAAGATTATTGGCACTTTTCAGTGCTTTTTCAACTTTCAGATAATCCAGGTGCAGGGCAGATAATTTTTGAGGATCGAGATTCACCCAATACTCCCGCTGGTGCCCGCCCATGATTTCCACATTATACACACCCGGAACACTGGCCAACTGGGGACGTATGGTATAAATTTCCAAATCGCGCAACTGCATCAGATCCAGTTTGTCTGAGGTCAGGCTGTATCCGGCAATGGGATAGGTAGAAGTAGTAAACCGGCGGACTTCAAGCTGGACGCCGGGTGGCAGTTCATGCTGGATTCCGCTGACCTGAGCCTGAACCAACTGGTAGGCTCTGAACATATCCTGATTCCATTCGAAATCGATATTTACCTCGGCTGAACCCCGACTGATGGATGCCCGTACGGTGCGTACCCCTTCAACCATCATCGCAGCCTCTTCAATTGGTTTGGCCACCTCTATTTCCATCTGCTTGATAGGAGCCAGGCCATAATCCACCATTACCGCAATACGCGGAAAAGTGGCATCCGGAAAAACACCTTCGGGGATTTTAAAAATAAAGTATGTACCGATCAGTGCCAGAAAAAGTGCCATAAAGATCATGGCCCTTTTGTGAATGACTGCAAAACCTGATAATCCTTTCATTGTACCGTTACCTCCATGCCATCGGTTAATGAATAGGATTTTTTCGTAGCTACTGACTCTCCTTCCTGTAACCCTGTAAGTACTTCAACCATCTGATCCTGTTTGATCCCTGTTGTAATTTCTCTTTTACTGACCCGGTTGCCCTGTACTACAAAACAATAATATACTCCCTCCTCTTCAAGCAGGGCCGAACGGGGGATCGTGAGTGTTTCAGCATGTGTTTCACCCGCAAAATAGATCCTGACCATCATCCCCGGTCTGAAGCGCAGGGCAGTGTTATCCAGGTTCAGGCGTACCGGTATGGTTTGCCGCTCTTTGTTGACCTCTCCGCCAATGGCTTTAACCGGGAGCAGAAAAGGCTGGTCAAGATAATCCAGAAATATCACATGCAGGCGGTTGAGCTGACGCACACGATGCAAAAAACGGATGGGTAGATCAGCATAAATATCCAGGTGTTTGAGATCGGCAATCCGGACAATTGATTCTCCTTTGGCCACTACATCCCCGGTATGTTGGTACACTAGGAATTGCATAAGTGGCTGCCAGTCTGGCATTTTGCTGTGCGGCATCCACGCGTGCATCGTCCGCTGTGAGCATATAGCTGAATTGTTGGGCGCGATCGATACAATCACCAAGCGTAAGTACCGGATTCTGAGCGTGCACAAACGACCATCCGGCTTGCAGGACCAGAAAAATTATAAGTTTCTTCACAGTATTCCGGTTTATTGATGAAGATAAAAGTAGCGAACAATTCTGAAAAAAACCTGATTACGGTTTTGTGTTAATCAACAGATGTCTGCTTCAATGCATCCAGGTATCGTTCATAATGTTTGCGGGGAGGTGTGAGCAGATTCTGCAGATCCGGATCAACTGTCGTAAGAATTTCCTGCATCTTTTTAATAATCGAATCTTTGCACCACTGTTCATAGTGTCGGGTCATTCGTTGCAGGTTTCCTCTCCAATGGGCCAACTCATTTTGCATATCCCTGCTCATCTTCCGGCTGATTTCACCTGGATCCCGGTGAAACAGGATTTGCCTGATCCCGGTAAACCGGATCGGATACCGAATAGGGATAGATCCTGAAATCACGGTCGAACTCTTTTTTTAGTTCCGACCGGAGATACCGGATCATTTGCCCGGTTTCAGACTGACTCAGGAGGTCGGTTTTTGAAAGGATAATCCGGATATCGGGACTGAATTTTACGGCTTGTCTGATGAGCTGAATATCCTGTTTGGATAATGGTTGTGAAGTGCTGATAACCATCAGGGTCAGACCAACTTCGGGTAACCAGTCAAGGGTGGTTTGCGTGTTGTTTTCAGACGTGCTGTTTACGCCCGGGGTATCCATTAACCGGAGGTTACTTACGGGGAACAGATCCGGTGTTTGAATAATGGCCCGATGACCGCCACATTGACCGGTCCCGGTTCTTTTAGCAGGTTTTCAATAACCCGGATCTGGGGGTCAAGAGTGGTGATGTGATACTCGCGGCACAGGCCGGATAACTGCCTGAATTCCGTTTCCGCAGCAGGATAAGACATTCAGGTCAGCGGCATTAACGGATGATCCGGTTCAGGGAATCGGTCACTTTACGGTTCACTTCAACTTGAAGCGGCTCGTTGAACTTTAATTGGTTGAACAACTCCCGGGAAGTACGATACATGACCTTCCGGTTTTTTCTGTTACGTTGATCCCTGCCCTGTACTGGATATTTTTATAATGTTCTAACAGTTGCAACTGTTCGGGACGGGTCACCACCTCTTCACCGTTGTCGGTGAAAATATCCCGGTAAAGTGAATCCAATACCGTAAACCGGTCGGCAGTTTCCAGCATAATGACTTGAAATGAACCATCTTTCTCCCCGGTTACCATCCGGTATTCCAGACGTCCGGCTTCTGTATGGGGTTTGCGGTTCTGGTAGAAGGTCCAGGCCAAAAATGCCAAAGCGAGAATCCAAATAAAAATCCGCGTTGATTTATTCGACGTTCTTTGTGCAACCATGATCGTAATTTTTGTTAAAAGTAGCTACTGTGGAGCATATAACAAAGTAATATTCTCTCAATCCTTCAATCCCTTAATCCCTCTCACAGTTTTTCCCTTAATTTGCAGCAAATCAAAAATCAGCACTTCATTCTTTCCTTTTTTCAGGAATGGAGCCGGGCAATAGAGACGGTATTGCGGACCGATGTCCCAGTATCTGCCGAGGTTATGGCCGTTGACCCATACAATACCTTTCTGGTAGTTGCTCATATCGATATAGGTATCGGCGACCTCTGAAAGATCGAATGTTCCTTTGAAGAAACTTCCGCGACGATTGCTTGCAGACAGCTCTTTATCAGCCGGTTGCAGGTGGTTGATAAAATCCTTATTGAACGGGAGTTTATAAACATCCCAGTTCATCAGGGTCATGCCGTTCAGCGTCACCCGGTCGGTAATCCCTTTCCGGTCAATCATATGCTGGGCAAAATTAATCCGGCCCATTCCTTCAACCAGGATTTCCAGTACCGGGTTTTTAATTTCGCTGGCCGGGATCATGATGGAGTTCTCTCCTTCGCGGCGATCGAGATGACCCAGGTACTTCCCGTTCAGAAAAATAGTGGCATAATCATGCAGATCGGTTAAGACCAGGCGCCCTTTTTTGCGGCCGATCAGTTTGGTTTTATAGAGGATGAATCCGTAATCCTGGCCGTAGGCTTCAAATGGTTTCGGTTGTACCGACCAGGCCGGTTCGGGGAGATTATCCCATAGACTGGTGTAAAGCTTCATTTCGATTTCGGGGATTTCCATGGCTGGAACGGAATCTGGTATTTCCGGCAGTTTGCCCAGGTATTCTGAGAGTATCTTTCTGATACCGAAGTATTTATATGTTGGCCGGCCTTGTTCGTCGATCGGAGCATCATAATCATAGCTGGTTACGTCGGGCTGGTATCCTTTGCCGCCTGAATTGGCACCGGCGGTGAATCCGAAATTGGTACCCCCGTGAACCACATAGAAATTAAAGGATCGTTTGGTGTTCATTAAAAACCGGATCTGCCGGTATAGTCCTGCCGTATCCGGCCGGGACCATGATTCACCCCAGTGGGTCAGCCAGCCCGGGTAGGTCTCGCTTGAAAAAGCCGGCACATCCGGGTTCCTTTTAGTAGCCTGCATGAATGCCGCTTCACTGTATCCCGGATCGAGACCAATTGCCGCACCGTCAATATTTCCGGCTTCAAGCATGTAAGGAGTAGCGCCGTCCGCGGTGTAAAACGGAACAGTGCATCCGTTGTCCAGCCAGACCTGGCGTAATGCCTCCAGGTAGTTCTTGTCATTGCCATAGCTGCCATACTCATTTTCGATCTGAACCATCAGTATCGGTCCGCCATTGGTTACATAATAGGGTTTGATGAGTTGCGCCATTTTAGTCAGGTACCGTTTGGCGGCATCAAAATACCGCGGATCCATACAGCGCACCTTCAGATCGGGGTAACGGAGCAGGTAGGGTGGAATACCCCCGAACTCCCACTCGGCACAGACATAAGGGCCCGGCCGCCAGAGTATCCATAATCCCTCATCCTTACATATATCCAGGAATGCGGTGATGTCGTGATTTCCGGTTTTGAAATCAAAAACTCCTTCGCCGGGTTCCTGGTAATTCCAGAAAATATAAGCTGCGATGGTATTGCATCCCATTGCTTTAGCCATTTGGATGCGGTGCCTCCAGTATTCACGGGGAATCCGTGCCGGATGCATCTCCCCCGAGATCATCTGAAACGGTTTTCCGTCCAGGAGAAACTGTGAATGACCCAGCTCGAAAGA
>JAGHDB010000240.1 GCA_021160155.1 Bacteroidales bacterium
GAAGTACCCTGCGCCAGAAAAGAACACTTCAGGCACTGGGATTGCGCAAAATAAACGGGATCGTTGAGGTGGAAGCCAGTGCCCAGATCCTGGGTATGGTTAATAAGGTAAAACACCTGGTGTCTGTTGAAAAGATCAAATAATCAAAACCGATAAGAGAGAAGGATATGGAATTACATAATTTAAAACCTGCAGAAGGATCCGTTCACCGCGAAAAGAGAATTGGACGCGGACAGGGATCAGGCTATGGCGGTACTTCTACACGTGGACATAAAGGAGCTAAATCACGCTCGGGATATAGCCGCAAAATCGGTTTTGAGGGAGGACAAATGCCTCTGCAACGCCGGGTGCCGAAATATGGTTTTAAAAACATTAACCGCAAAGAATATAAAGGAATCAATATCGGAACCTTGCAAGCCTTGGCAGAGAAAAGAAAACTCACCACTATAGATAGAGAAACCCTGATTGATGCGGGTTTGGTACGGAAAAATGACCGTGTGAAAATCCTGGGTAATGGAACTTTAACCATGAAACTAGAGGTGAAAGCCCACGCTTTTTCAGCGTCTGCTGTTAAAGCTATTGAAGAACAGCAAGGTACTGCAGTAAAAATATAACCGGATGAAGCGATTTATCGAAACCCTGAAAAATATTTGGAGGATTGAAGACCTCCGGTTGCGTATTCTTACCACACTGGGATTGATCCTGGTTTACCGCCTGGGAACCCATGTGGCATTACCGGGTATTGATCCTACACAACTTGGCGCACTGCGCCAGCAAACCTCCAGTGGTATTATGGGGTTGCTTGACATGTTCTCAGGAGGAGCTTTTTCAAATGCCTCCATATTTGCTCTGGGAATCATGCCGTATATTTCAGCTTCAATTGTTATTCAGCTGCTTGGGATGGCTATTCCCTATTTCCAGCGCCTCCAGCGTGAAGGAGAAAGCGGCCGGCAGAAAATCAATCAAATTACCCGCTGGCTGACTGTTTTGATTACCACCGCACAGGGCCCCAGTTACCTTTATAACCTGCATGCCCAGCTTCCTGAATCTGCTTTCGTGATTTCAGGCGCCTATTTTACTATCTCTTCTGTGATCATTATGACCGCAGGTACCATGTTCATCATGTGGCTGGGTGAGCGTATTACCGATAAAGGAGTGGGAAACGGAATTTCACTGATTATTATGATTGGAATTATTGCGCGTTTGCCATTTGCTTTCTTCTCCGAATTTGCTTCCAAATTAGAACAACAAGGTGGCGGTTTGGTTATGCTGGTCATCGAATTGATCATACTGTTCCTGGTTTTTATGGGAACTATCGCACTCGTTCAGGCTACCCGGAGAATACCGGTTCAATATGCCAAACGTATTGTGGGTAACCGGCAATATGGAGGAGTCAGACAATATATCCCGCTTAAAGTTAATGCAGCCGGCGTAATGCCCATTATTTTTGCCCAGGCATTGATGTTTCTGCCCATGATGCTCGGTAAATTCAATACCGAAGCTACCAACAAGTTTGTGGCGGCCTTTGCCAATTATCAGGGATTCTGGTACAATATTACTTTTGCTGTGATGATTATCCTCTTTACCTATTTTTATACTGCGGTGACTATTAACCCTACACAAATGGCTGAGGATATGAAACGAAACGGTGGTTTTATTCCCGGAGTAAAACCCGGACGAAAAACTATTGAATTCCTGGATACGGTGATGTCAAGAATTACCCTTCCGGGATCTATCTTTCTGGCCATTGTGGCTATTCTCCCGGCTTTGGCCGGATTAACGTTTGTCAATTCGTCACGTTTTGCCGCGTTCTACGGAGGAACATCTCTGTTAATTCTGGTGGGTGTAGTGCTGGATACTTTGCAACAAATTGAGAGCCATTTGTTGATGCGCCACTACGACGGACTAATGAAATCGGGACGGATAAAGGGCAGACCAGGTAGTATTACATCTGTTTAAAATAAATACAGCGTTTTTTGGGATGATTTTTATAAAGACAGACAGGGAAATTGAACTGATGAGACAAAGTAACCGTCTCCTGTCTGCTACTTTGGCTGAACTGGTGCCGCTGATTCAACCGGGAGTGACCACTATCCGCCTTGATCAGGTAGCAGAGTCCTATATCAGAGACCACGGTGGAATCCCCGGATTTAAAGGCTATAACGGTTTTCCAAATACCTTATGTGTCAGCATTAATGATCAGGTAGTCCATGGGATTCCTTCTCAACGAACTCTGAAAGAGGGAGATATCGTGTCAATCGATTGCGGGGTTTATATGAATGGCTATCATGGGGATTCAGCGTTTACTTTCCCTGTCGGTGAAGTGGATGAAGATAGCTTAAAACTTCTCCGGGTAACACGTGAATCATTATACCTGGGTATTGAACAGGCCGTGAGCGGTAACCGGCTGGGAGATATCGGTTGTGCCATTCAACAACACTGCGAATCGAATGGTTTTTCGGTGGTGAGAGAAATGGTTGGCCACGGAATCGGAAAGGATTTGCATGAAGCACCGGAAGTGCCTAATTATGGTAAAAAAGGATACGGAACTTTACTGAAATCAGGTATGACTATTGCCATCGAACCCATGATTAACATGGGGAAAAGACATATTGTTCAGGAGCAGGACGGATGGACCATACGTACGTCAGACCACTCACGTTCAGCCCACTTTGAACATTCTGTCGTGATAAGAGATGATAAAGCAGAAATATTATCTGATTTTGATGTGATTGATAAGGCATTAAGTAATAAATGATATGGCGAAACAACCTTCCATCGAACAAGACGGGACAATTATCGAAGCATTATCTAATGCTATGTTCCGTGTAAAACTTGAGAATGGACATGTTATTACTGCCCACATCTCAGGTAAAATGCGTATGCATTACATCAAAATCCTGCCGGGTGACCGGGTTCGTCTCGAAATGTCACCCTATGA
>JAGHDB010000161.1 GCA_021160155.1 Bacteroidales bacterium
TCCGGGAAGCGGTCAGGATCAACCGCCCGGATCAGGATCGGCGCCCTGGATACCGGCGCCATCACCATAGAAGTTTCTAACCAGATACCACAGCTGCATCCGCCTCCCGCTTCGGGTGATAAAACCATTCCCTGTGCCGGGATGGTACTGATCCAGCAATCCGGACGCAAACGTTCCCATTTTGAAAATTCACGTGTATCAAAATTAAACTGTGTCACACTCCCGCCCCGGTAAAAAACCGACTGCGCAGAAAGAGCATAGCTGGCACAGCCATGCCCGGCTTTGGGCACATTGTAATCCAGGCGTTCACCGGTAGTTACATTAAAGAGCGCCGGTTTGACCATCAATTTGTTGCCAACTATGGCCGGTCTCGACAGATGTCCGCCATGATTGGGATGAAACCAGGGCATTTCTTGTTCCCAGCTCAACTTACCGTTCAAATAGTCGTATGTATAAATATTATATTGTGATGGCCGTGATGAAACTATGACCAGTTTATCATGCCCGGCAGCCATATAATAGGCAGAAACACCCGGCCGGTTGTTAATTTGATGCTCCCAAACCACCCGGCCGCTTCCGGTATCCAAAGCCACTAAAAAAATCCGTTTGAAAAGATCATTTCCTCCACGACCCCGGTCAGATAGTTGCAAACCTGGCGTCCGGGATTCGGCAAAACAGATTTTGTCATGATAAATCGTCAGTGTGGAATTGATAATAAACCCCCGGCTTTGATAAATCCAGTCATTTTTCTCAGCTCCCTTCAACCGTGAGAACAAACTGGTACTGACAACCTTGTAAGTAGCAGGCCCTACCCTGGCATCATACCAACCAAGCCCCCCGTGATAATCTGTATAATGGGAATTACGCGGACTGGCACTTCCGATAATCCGGCCGGATGTCAGACCTATATAGCCCCAATCCACCGGATCATCCCCACGCCCTGTAACCCGGATCACTTTTGTCAGCCGGCCGTTCTCCTGATCGATCAACAACAAATGAGTTCCCACTACGGCATATAAACTTTGTTCATCCGCTGCCCAGTTGGAACAATCGCGATGAATATTCATGCGAATCAATCCCGGAAAGTCTTTGGTCCATAAGATACGCCCGTTATACACATCAATCGCCATCACACGTTCCTTACCCTGGATAAAGAGTTTTCCGTTAATTGCCAGCGGGGCAGGTTTTCTGCCACTCCGGTCGGTTTGATATCGCGGTCCGGGACGCCCCATCCATTGTACTTCAAAATCCTCCGAACGGGTAGAACCGTAAAAATCTTCTCCGCCAAAAGCACTATTGTCAGCACGACCATATTCATGAGTCCACGCTCCTTCTGTTTCGAAAGGATGTTTCCGGAGTATCCACAAAGAACCCATATCCTTAACCAGATCAACCTGCCAGGCCAGTGATGCACGCTCCAACCATTTTACTGAGGAGGTCGAACCCTTGACAACCGCTATTCCCCGGGGAGCAATCAGTCGGATTACTTCATCCGGCTTAAAACCTGATCCTTTCTGAACCCAAACCAGATCAGCCAGTTCAGAAGCAAGCGGAAGTTTCTGTCGCTGTACGCAGGGATAAACGGATATTCTTCTCCCATAACATTCATTTTGTTGCAGCAGGGTTTTGAACCTTTCTATTTTCTTTGCGGAAGGTTCAAATACCACTACATCCAGGCGGGATTTGGAGGCTAATTCATAGGGTAATGCACCACTTCGGATTCCCAATACCAGGCAGAGTCCGCGTTTGGTCTCAACACCCGGCAAAGCTTCTCTGACCATAGCCCACCTCTCCTGCAGCGGTGCCTGAAAAATCGTGTCCGGAAATGAGATCTTTCTGATTGAGTAATTAAAGAAATTGTCATATTGATATGTACAACTATGTATCTCATCCGTGAATATGTCATACTCATATTTAAATGATTTCCGAACCGGAAGTCTGAATTCATGATGTATGCTTTTCTTCTGATCTTTAAATATTTTTTTTATACCCGGAGCTGTCCATCGAACCCGGCACAATTCAGGATCAGCAGTTTGAAAACTAAGATTGACGGTATCTGCTGAAACGGGTGCCATAAATGGACCCAGTGTAATGAATGAAGACCGGAATGAATCTTCCGATCCCCTATCGGCAACAGCTTTATCTACTCTTGTCACTTGATTCTGAGCCGTTTGATCCGGTAAAAATTGCTCCTGATCAATTCGAATCCTGGCCCCGCCTGAACCTCCTGACCTGAAGCAATAGATTCGTCCCTCTCCGGTTGAAACATATAAAGCCTTCCCTGCAACTGCTAACGCGTATACCGGTCCCGCTACCCGGGCCGCCCACAACGGATGACCATCTTTACTGCTCATTCCGTACACCGTATCCATCCCTCCGACGAACAACACCTCCCCGGCCATGATCATCCGGTAAGCCTGGTATTCACGGGTTACCCACAGCAATTTTTTACTACCTCTGTGGTAAGCCGAAAGAGAATGATCAGTCAGCACATAGCTTGTATCCCCTCTCACCACCATCTCTTTGCCATCTTTAAATGTCATAAAGTCAGGTTGATCCGGAGCAGCAGACTCTTCAATACTCACATATCTTGATGTTTGAGGATGAACCACATGCCGGTCTTTTGTAACCAAAACGAAACAACCTCCCGATCCGGGTAAGCTACCTTTTATATCTCCTGTGAGACGGTCAATAAAAACCGGGGCAATCCGACCCTGCGGCTGGATCAGAAAAGATCCGCTCGAAGCCATGGATCCCTCAAATGTTTGATTTTCAAATTCACGCACATAACCGTCAGCATCGTCTGCTTTACCATTATGAATATTTACCGAACAGAAATAACTCTTTTTCCATGGCAGCAGGGATGCTCCGAAATAGGCCCGGTCGCCTTCAATTAAAATTCCGGTCCTGACCGGCCAGAATGAGATCAGACGGCCGTTATTCATTACCAGACGTTGTGGTTCAGATACGGGTGAATATTTCCATTTCAGCCTCCCCCTGTCTGCAGTGATGCAGTAAATAAAACCATCGTCAGATCCGAAATAGAGCCTTCCCTGATGATATACCGGAGCAATATGTACCGGTCCGCCTGTCATATACCTCCACTTCTCACGACCGGTACGGGTATCCAGACAGTGAACCGCATCATCGGCAGTGGAGCTGTAATATAAGCTTTCACCTACTACCACCGGATAATAGGCCAGGTCGTAATCCCGCATGGAGGGTAACGGTCCATGCTGGGCGTATGCATCCTCGTAAGCCGGACCGTACCATGCCGGAACCGGTTGCTGCGGCGCCCGGTATACCCAGTCGAGGTCAAGAGTTGACAACTCTAATTGCACCTCCGTAGTGCCGCTCCTGTAGTTATCCTTTTTATACTGCGGCCAGTCGGCCTCACCGGCCCTTTTGGTATTTTGACATCCGAGAAGAGCAAAAAACAATAAACCGAGGAGGAGATAGGATTTCATTCTGACGGGCACTCCAGTATTCCAATTTCAAGAAAGATGTTAGTAAATTGTTGGTATCTTGTGTGTGTGTGTAAAATTGAATATTCTAGTATAATTTTAAGTAAAACTTTTAAATAATTTACCGGATGAAATTAATTAATTCTTTTAAAATCAGAAAAGAGGTGATGCCATTGGCACTAATTGCCAGTATTATCATCTTAAATGTACTTCCAAGTCACCAGTATTTATTCAGTCAACCAGAATCAATATTAGATCTTTCAGCTTTTAATGTTAATGAAGCACCTGGAACTGACTGTTGGGATACTGTAACCCGAGGTGGTTCAACAGTGGTTCGAGCCTGTCATGTCTGGTATTTAGGAACAAAATATGAATGCAAAATAATCACAGATGCTTCATCATTTGATTTGTTAAGTACTTGCGATCCTACTCCATCAGAGAAAGAAAGAAAGAAATAATTAGCACTTCTTAATGAAAATTTTCAAAGTTTTTGCTATTTTAATAA
>JAGHDB010000301.1 GCA_021160155.1 Bacteroidales bacterium
CCTGTGCGGTGGCTTTTGAAAAATCAGGCTTCCCCTTTTCCGTTGCCCACAAAATCCCCCCGATCAACATCTTGCGAAAATCCGGATCGGAGTAATGATCTTTATTATGGCCATATGCCGTATACCATTCACGCCCCCCTTCAAACTCGTGGTGCCAGGTACTGGGAAACAGGTCACCGAAAACATCCGCGGGATATTCTTCTTTTCCTTTATCGTTAATCGAAGTCATGTCATGGGCCAGCAACACATGGATATCCGGATTGAGATCCTTCAGATAATAACCTTCATCCTCCCAGACCCAGGTTTGACCCAGATGCCGGGTAGAGATATCCGTCGTGTCAATTACCCTGACCGTGATAGGCTGGTACGGGCAATGCCGGATAAATTTACCTCCCAGCATCGACCAGAACCAGGGCCAGTTCCGCTCCGATCCGCATGCCGAGTGGATCCCCACAAACCCACCGCCGGCCTGGATATATCTTCTGAACACCAGGCGTTGCGCATCATTATCAAACACATCGTTATTGGTATTATTAAATATCAGGGCATCAAACTGTTTCAGTTTTTCCTCGGTAAAAATTGCCGGATCGTCAGAAACTTCATACCCGATACCCTGTTCATCACAAAGCTCCTGCAACGCTTTTGTCGCAGCCGGGATGTTATCGTGCACATAACCCACCCCGTTTTTTGTGTAAATCAATACACGTTTCTCCGGAGCCTTTGTACAGGCTCCCAACACCAGAATCAATGCAATAGCAACTAACTGTCTCATATTCAATAGATTTTTCTTAAACTTACATTTACTTTTACTCTCTGCCCTCTGCCTGCTGCCTTAAATTATACCCTTCCCACATCGCCTCCATCTCATCCATAGTCATAGTCCCTTTGCTGACCCAGATCCGGTACCGTTGATCCAGTTGATCTCCGGGTTTCAATACCAATGCTTTTTCACGGGTCGGGCAAAACTCAAAATATTGGTAACTGATCGCTCCCACGAGCTTTTTCGGCCAAATTCTCATGTGTTGGGGAAAATCGTAATTCCGTTGATCGGAAAGAAAAAGCACACCGTTGGTCACACCGTTGACAGTACCATACACGCGGCACCATTTAGCCCGGGTGGCATCTCCGTTATCCCAGGTTTTACCCTCAGAGGTGATCACCTCCGAATTGTTGCCGGTCCACTCTTTGGTTGCCCGGTATCCGATTCCGCCGCCGTAACGATAAACATCCAGGGAGACCGGTTCATCGATTGCCGGTTTCAGTATCGATTCAAAATCGATTAAAAAGCCCCCCCTGACATTCCAGACACGGATTCGCCAGGTTTCATCCAGCACTTTCTGTTCCGGTCCGTTCTCGGGATCTTGCGGATCAAAGGCAATGTGGTTTTGACGCACGATAATTTCGCCGCAAACGGGACCTGAACGCATAGATATCAAATCCTGATACCTGACGGTACCCTGGTGCTCTTTGAGATTCCAGAAATCGGTAGTATGTTCCTTCCAGGTCACGCGTGTCCAGGGATCCCATATTCCGTAATGATGATAATGATCAGGTGGTTGAATCCAGGTAAGCACCTGTCCTGACGGCGCATACAAGGGATGGATAAATCCCGACCGGGCATACCATTTCGATTGTCCCGCCGGGGCCGGATGTATGCTGAAATGATAAGCCAGCACCGGTTTACCCCGTTGAACAAACAGGTAATCAGAATCGGTTCGTAAAATACCCACGCCCATCCCGGGTTCAGCCACCGTCTTTGAGCAGGCCATCAGGCGGTATTGGCGTGTCTCACCCTGATTAACCGGCCCCCGGGCAATCCAGCACAACTCAATGTGCCCGTTTTTCAAGATCTGAAAAGGAATGGAGCGGGTATCTTTTCCAATAGTCTCTTCAAGGCGCATGTCCCTGAACTCAGGTTCACTATCCAGGATTTTTGATACCGGCAAATCATACGAAAGTGCAACCTGAAAAGATTCGGTCCATTGAAACAGCACCTTCCCCTGAGCGGATGCTTTCACAGGTACCAGAGCAATAATCAGAAACAGTCCCGTACTAAAAAGCCAAAGCATAGGTCTCTTTACAGTCATGAGCTTTGCAAGATAATAATCTGAAAGCGGGTGTACAACTTTATTACCTGAATGATTTTCGTATATGCTTTATGGTTTGGGTACCTGTAAAAACAAGCCATGGGAAAGGCTGGCCTCCTTTTCTGACCACTTTTCGCACAAAACTGGTACAGTAGAGATGGGTCGGAGCTCCGTAATAGATATACCCCATGTCTTCTAACCGTCTGGCTTTTCGGACCATACGCTGATAATCCACTCGATAAACCACAGCAGCTTCAATCCGCCCATAATCCTTTATCAGTGTTTTCGCCCCCAGATGAATAAGTATTTCATCCATGTTTTCTACCCATCCGTTAACAATTTTGGCCTGAAGTTTTATCCGCAGAGAAGGCACATGGCGGGCCGAGCGAACTACTCCGTAAAAATCGGATCGCGGTCCCGTCAAGTCGTTCCGGTCGTCATACCGTCCCATATCAAAGTATTCGACATGCCCTGAAGCTGCTTCCACCAGCAACACCCCGGTATGGCCCACCGGCCAATACCCATCATGATTAAAATCAAACAGATGTGCCATTGTGTTCCAGAAACTGCGGTAATTGGGTATGGCAATCGGATCTTCGGGGAATTGAACAATAATGGCAATATCTTTTCTTTTCCGATCAGTATGTTTCAGGGAATAACCCCGGACAGGCCACAGAAACAGTGCGGTCAAAAGAAAAATCAAGCTGCTTTTTTTCATCCCGGTCCGAAGTTGCAAAAAGAAACATTTTTCTGCAACCCCTATGAATCGAGTAAATAACGAAGCTGATCAAGCATAATCGGAATATCCTCGGCATCCACTCCATGACGGATCAGGTGTTCGCGGTCCTGATCAAAAAGGACCATAAACTCTTTGAATCCTGTTTTTGAACTGCTGACAGCTTCGCGGTATTTTTCAAGAGCTTCGGCACGGTGACCCTGGCACCATTCAAGGTGACCCAGGTTGATCAGATCAAACCG
>JAGHDB010000128.1 GCA_021160155.1 Bacteroidales bacterium
ATTTAAAATAATGATAAAACAGCATATGTGAAGTCTTAAAAAAAGTTAAATATCAAATATTTCTGACGGATACATAGGGTCAAATGGTAAATTGCGAAAACTAAACCATAACCACTAATCAAGGAGGTTTGCAATGAATTATTATTCAATTAAGTACAAGGTTCTGTTGTTTGTTATGGCCGGAATTCTGGTATCAGCAATTTCGGGTTGGCTTGCAAATGCATCTGCCCAGGAGGCACCCGGATACCGGAATTATTCTGCGTTGACAAAAGTATTAAAACAAATGGCCGATCAGCATTCCGATCTGGCCAGGCTTAAGTCAATCGGTCAAACGGCAGAAGGGCGGGAGATTTGGTTACTCACTTTGGCTAACCAAAAAGGAACTCCGCCTGATCAGCGACCGGGTATTCTGGTGGCAGCTAATTTCGAAGGTGATCACCTGATAGGCAGTGAACTGACGCTTCGGGTGGCCGATTACCTGTTACGGTCTTATCCTGATAATGAAACAGTGAAACGGGATATGGACGATTATGTTTTTTACCTGATTCCCAGGATAAACCCGGATGGAGCGGAGAAAATGTTTCATGCTCCCGTTACCGGAAGTAAAACCAACAATGATGCTTTTGACGGAGATCATGATGGTCGCCTGGATGAGGATGGTCCTGAAGATCTGAACGGGGACGGTTTCATTTCGGTTATGCGCGTGAAAGACGTTCGCGGATTATACATGATCGATCCTGACCATCCTGAATTGATGAAAAAAGCCGATCCCTCAAAAGGAGAAGAGGGCCGGTATTCTCTCTATTGGGAAGGGCTGGATAACGATCATGATGGATTTTACAATGAAGATCCCAGGGGAGGAACAGACCTCAACAGGAACTTTCAGCATGCTTATCCATATTATCAGGAAGATGCCGGAAAGAATATGGTCAGTGAACCGGAGTCGAGAGCGTTAATGGATTGGGTGGTTGCTAACCGGAATATTTCTATGATACTTACATTCGGGGAGAGTGACAATCTGATTACTCCTCCAAACCCGAAAGGGCAGTTCAAGTCAGACCGCACCCTGGATCTGATCCGGTTTGCAGACGCTTCAAATGCCGAGGCTTCCAAAGTGGGTATGATCTCAACAGGCAGAAGAGGTTATGGCCGGTATGGCAGGTTTTTTATGATGGGATCATTTTCCGGGGGACAAAACCAATCGTCAGGACGGAGCCGGAGGCCGGCACGTAAAGCGGCCACTACGGTGAATACTAAGGATTTGCCCTATTTCACCAAGATCAGTAAACAGTATAAAAAGTTGACCGGTATTACAACTCCACCGGTTATTCGTGAACCCGAAGGGGCATTTTTTCAATATGCTTATTTCCAATATGGAGTACCGGCATTTTGTACTCCGGGATGGGGACTGGTACTGCCGGCTGACAGCAGTCGCGGCAAACGGAGAGCATCTAATCCGATGATGATGAAAAAAATGCCGGCAAGAGGTCAAATACGGAGCAGTTCCCCGGACGGTGTCGATGCTCAATTCTTAAAATATCTTAAGGCAAAACAACCGGATGGATTTGTGGATTGGACGTCCTATATGCACCCTGATTTGGGAGAGGTGGAGATTGGAGGGTTTTCTCCAATGGTTATCGCCAATCCACCGGTTGCACAATTGGATAAACTGGGCGAAGCCCATGGTAAGTTTGTAGCCTGGTTGCCTACCCTAAATGCCAAAATCCATATAGCTGAATTTGAGGCTACCAACCCGGGGGGAGGCCTTTATCGTATTAAAGCAGAGATTGAAAATACGGGTTATCTGCCTACCTCTACTGCACACGGAGTGCTTGCAAGATCCGTGAAGCCCACGATGGTTCAACTCCAGGTGGATCCTGACCGGATTCTTTCAGGGAACAGCAAGACTAATTTTTTCAGGGCTCTGGAAGGGTCCGGTGGCCGGCAGAAATACGAGTGGCTGATTCGCGGAAAGCGGGGCGACCGGATTGAACTGAAGGTGGTTTCTCAAAAGGCCGGATCAGATCATGCAATCCTAAAACTGAAATAAACCGTAATCAACATGAAAACAATCAGCAAAAAAATAATGAAATCACTGATGCAATTAGTCGCAGGTGCAGCATTTTCATGCATGATTATGGCTGCGCTGCCGGTATCAGCGCAAGGACAGGACAAATCTGCTTCTGACCCGCAGTTTAAAGTGAAGATCGATTTTGACCGCTGGCATGATGTGCCGGAGCTATATGCCGATATGAAACGGCTGCAAAAGGCCTATCCGAAATTTCTGACACTGCAGTCAATAGGTAAAAGTGCGGAGGGAAGGGATATTATGGAGATGACTGTCAATAACCCTGAAACCGGTCCTGAACTGAGCAAAGCAGCCATGTATATTGATGCCAACATCCATGGTAATGAAATTCAGGGTGGTGAAGTATGCCTTTATACTATTTGGTACCTGATGGAGAATTACGGTCGTTTGCCCGGAGTAACTAAATTGGTGGATGAACGTGTTTTTTATATACTCCCGACAGTCAACCCGGATGGGCATCAATACTTTATGGAAGGGCAGGGTGGTGGTGCCCGGAGCGGTCATGTACCTGTTGATGATGATAATGACGGATTGATTGATGAAGACGGACCGAATGATTTGAATGGAAACGGAGTGATCGAGCAAATTAGAAAATATGTTCCGGGTGAAGGTAATTACCAGGTAAATCCCTATGATCCCAGGATTATTGAACCGGTTCCGTTTGGTAAAAAAGGAGATTATATCCTTTTGGGATATGAAGGGATTGATGATGATGGAGATGGTATGGTTAATGAGGATGGACCGGGTAGTTATGATCCCAACCGGAACTGGGGATCCGATTGGCAACCTGATTATATTCAGGGCGGTGCAATGGATTATCCGTTTCAATTGCCCGAAGCACGCGCAGTCTCCGAGTTTATAATGGCTCATCCGAATATTGCCGGTGCACAGGCTTATCATAATGCCGGGGGAATGCTTCTGAGAGGTCCCGGTGCGGCATCGGGCGGTGAATACCCGGCATCGGATGTCCGCTTTTATGACGAATTGGGGAAAAACGGAGAACGTATATTGCCGTTTTACCGCTATATAGTGATCTGGAGCGGGCTCTATACGGTACATGGCGGTTTTCTCGACTGGACCAACGATGGACAGGGAATTCCAACCTTCTCCAATGAACTGTGGAGTGGCAAGCAATATTATACCAGTCCTGAATTGCAGGCACAAACAAAAGATCCCAATAGCCCGATCTCAGGCGTAAAAGGTCGCTATTTCTTTAATGAACATCTTGAATTTGGTGATTTATATACCGAATGGAAAGAATTTGACCATCCACAGTATGGAAAAGTTGAAATCGGAGGATCCTGGAAAAAAACTTATGGCCGTCTTCCTCCCCGGTTTATGAATGAAGAGCTCTGCCACCGGAATATGGCCTTTACCCTGTATCAGGCCGATGAAATGCCTAAAATGGAAATTGGTGAGACCAAAGTGGTAAAGATTGATCCGAAAGTATACCGGGTATGGGTAGATCTGACTAATCCTAAAGTTGTGCCTACCATTACTGCCCGTGCGGCTCAGAATCACGTGGTTCGACCTGATCTGCTTCTTCTGGATGGTGATGTGAAAATTATTTCAGCCGGCTGGATCACCAGTAAGGAGACCTTTAATTACCGGCATGCCATTACGCAGGAAATTGATCAGAAGCAACTTAACCGTATCATGATCCGGAATGGTCATCCGGGTAAAACAACCCGGACTATTCAATACCTGGTAAAAGGTTCAGGCAAAATCACCGTTACCTATGACAGCGTTAAAGGTGGAAAAGTGAGTAAAACCCTGGTTTTACGGTAAAAAACGCATGGCGTGTCGTGCTTTCGACGAGATGGTGTGCCGTTATAATAATTATTGTTTGAATATCAGCCCATTGTCATTGGTGTCAATGACAATGGGTTTGTTGTTGGCTATTTTTCCGGCCAGGATCTGTTTCGAAAGTTCATTCAGAATCTCTTTCTGAATCAACCGTTTTACCGGCCGGGCACCATATTGCGGATCGAATCCCCGTTCAGCCAGCCACTCCAGGGCATGGTCTGTGATGGTTAAATTGATCCGGCCGGATAGTTTTTGTTTAACCTGCTCAATCTGGAGCCTGACAATTTCACGAATTTCACTTTGATTCAAGGGAGTGAACATGATAATTTCATCAATCCGGTTTAGAAATTCGGGACGGATAGATGATTTCATCAATTCGAATATCTCCTTTCTGGTTTCTTCAAAAACCTGTTCCCTGTTTTTATCAGTAACCTGTTTCAGCTTTTCCCGGATTATAGGAGACCCGATGTTAGAGGTCATGATGATAATCGTGTTTTTAAAATTGACTACGCGGCCTTTATTATCCGTTAACCGGCCGTCATCCAGTACCTGAAGCAGGATGTTAAATACATCCGGATGTGCTTTCTCAATTTCATCCAGTAAAATAACCGAATAGGGTTTTCTTCTGACCGCTTCAGTCAGTTGACCCCCTTCATCATACCCCACATAGCCCGGAGGAGCCCCGATCAAACGTGATACGGAGTAACGTTCCTGGTATTCACTCATATCAATGCGGGTCATCAGGTTTTCATCATCGAAAAGATACTCGGCCAGGGCTTTGGCCAATTCGGTTTTTCCCACACCGGTGGTACCCAGAAAGATGAATGATCCGATAGGTTTTTGAGAATCCTGCAGGCCGGCACGACTCCGGCGAACGGCATCCGAAACGGCCTGGATGGCATCCTCCTGACCTATTACCCGTTTGTGCAGCTCCTCTTCAAGATGGAGCAGCTTCTCTTTTTCGCTTTGCATCATCCGGCTGACCGGTATTCCTGTCCATTTTGAAACCACTTCTGCTATATCATCGGCATCCACTTCTTCCTTGATCAATGCTCCGTCTGCATGCAGCTCCCTGAGGGTTTGATTCAATGTTTCAATTTTTCGCTCAGCTTCCCTGATACGGCCATACCGGAGTTCGGCTACCCGTTCATATTCATTGTTCCGTTCGGCCTGGTCAGCCTCCTGTTTAAAAGATTCAATAGCTGATTTTTGTTCCTGAATCTCACTTATAACTTTCTTTTCTTGAGACCATTCTGCACGCAGTTTGCTACGTTCTTCCGTAAGATTGGCAATCTCTTCTCCTATTTTTTCGGTTTTCTCTCTGTTCCCTTCACGCTTAATAGCTTCACGTTCAATCTCCAGTTGTCTGATACGGCGATCAAGCTCATCAATCTCTTCAGGAACGGAATCTATTTCAAGGCGTAATTTCGCTGCTGCTTCATCCATCAGGTCGATGGCCTTATCAGGCAGGAAACGGTCGGAAATATAGCGGTGTGACAGTTCTACCGCCGCAATTAAAGCATCATCGGTGATTCGTACATGGTGATGCATCTCGTACCGCTCTTTGATACCCCTGAGAATGGAGATGGCACTCGCCTCATCCGGTTCGTCAATAATAACCTTTTGAAACCTGCGTTCCAGGGCTTTATCCTTTTCAAAGTACTTTTGATATTCATCCAATGTGGTGGCTCCGATAGCACGTAATTCACCACGTGATAAAGCCGGCTTAAGAATGTTGGCAGCGTCCATGGCCCCATCGGATTTTCCGGCTCCGACCAGGGTGTGGATTTCATCAATAAAAAGTATCACTTCGCCTTCAGAAGCAATTACTTCACGTATCACACCTTTTAATCGCTCTTCAAACTCCCCTTTATATTTGGCTCCTGCTATCAGGGCACCCATGTCTAAAGCATAAATCTGTCTGGATCTTAACGGTTCGGGAACATCCCCGCTTACAATCCGGTGAGCAATGCCTTCAGCAATAGCGGTTTTTCCGGTACCCGGCTCTCCGATCAATATCGGATTGTTCTTGGTTCGCCTTGAAAGGATCTGCAGTACCCTCCGGATCTCTTCATCCCGGCCGATAACCGGATCAAGTTTTCCGCTTCGGGCCTGTTCATTCAGACTGATGGCAAAGCGGTTCAACGAATCAAAACTGTTTTCTGCCGTTTGACTGGTTACTTTTTGACCTTTGCGTAATTCAGCGATCGCAGCCAGTAACTCTTTGCGGGTAATTCCACTGTCTTTTAATAATTGAGCTACTTCATCACCTGCAGTAAGCAATCCAAGTAAAATATATTCTGCTGAAACAAATTGATCTCCTGCTTTTTTGGATGCATTTACGGCCTCTGTTAATGCACTTTCGGCAGCTTTCGACAAGTATGCTTCGCCACCACCCGAAACTTTCGGATAATGCTGCAGCATACGGTCTATTGCCTGCTCCACCCCTTGTGCGTGGATGGATAATTTCGACATCAAATAGTGGGTCACATTTTCCGCTTCTGAAAAGAGACCTTTCATTAAATGAGCAGGTTCAACAGCCTGGTGCTGATGACCTTGTGCAATCGTGACCGCCTGCTGAACAACCTCCTGAGCCTTTATGGTAAAATTATTAAAGTTCATATAAGGAATCGTTTATTCGTTCATTTGTTTATATAAATTACAAGAAGTTTGCCATATAGAATAATCGCTAAAAAGTGACAAATTGTCATTCACTTCGATCAATAAGCAGACAAAATGTCACAATAATTAAGATATATTTCTGCGATAACGGAATTCGCAAACTCGCATTTTGAAGTGATCAATCCTGATAAACACCACCAGGTGTTTTTCATAATTGTTTTTGGCTTTCTCCGACCAGTTTGAGCTTGAAATCTTTAATGGCAGAAAAACGGCCGAAAACCACAACTTTATCTCCATAATGGAAATAGTCATCCCCATGAGGGATAAAATATTCTCCGTCCCGGTTGATCATCATGATGGATCCATCCTGATGGAACGGAATTTCTTTGATCTGGTGATTACTGACTGCTTTATTTTGTACCTGGATGATCTCCACATTAAATGATTCAAAGCTTTCAAAAAGGGTATGATATGTAGCTGGTCTGAAAATGATATTTTCAATGGCGGTAGCGATTACCTGGGCTCCGTCAAGTGATTCCACACCTATTTGATCCAGTTGGTTCACCACCTCTTTTTTATTGGCACAAGAGATGATATTTCCATGTTTTAATTTTTCTCTCAGGATTTGGGCAATATGGTAATTCCGTTGTTCTGAATGGGTAAGGATGACAATATAGTCTCCGGGGTTGAGATGGTACTTTTTATAGATCCCTATATCGGTGGCGTTACCATGTATAGCTTTGATCCCTTTCAGGTTTAAACTGTCTGCTTTCTCTTTTTTCAGGTCGATAATGATGCTTTGTTTGTTATGCATCTTCAGGTTTTTAGCAAGAAAGACTCCTCTCCCGCCGCCTCCGATGATGAAAATTTTCTCTTCTTCTCCCTTTCCTTTTCCGGTGATCTGGTTAAATAACAAGGGGGCGAGAATACAGGTCAGTACCGCCAGTAAAATAAAGGATGTATTCATAGCCGGTGTAATCACCCCAAGATTCAGTCCGACTGCAGCAGCAGCAATGATCAGGCTGAGCCGGGACGAGAGCAAAATGCCACCGGATAGTGCTTTACGCCATCCGAAAAGACGGATCCAGATCATGGAAGGCAGCGCTTTGATTAAAAAGAGCAGCACAAGAAGAGAAATAAGAAAGATCAACAATTGGCCGGCTTCCTGAAAAACCGCAAGATCGATTTTGGCTCCCACAAGAATGAAAAAGATCGGAATAAAAAAGCCATGCCCCATTCCATCCAGTTTCATCATCAGGGTTGAACGGTCTTTATCTGAAAAATAAGAGATCAGGATGCCGGCCAGAAAAGCGCCAAGAATAACCTCTGTCTTAATGAGTTGGGATACCATTACAAAAAGCAGGATCAACGCCAGAACACCCCGGACTTTTATCTGGGAAGCGGCATGCGAGAGGGTGTTGAGAATCCGTTTGAAAAGGTTGACCTTAACCAGTATCCTGCCTAATTGATAAAAGACGAAGAAAAGAACAAACAGCGAAATAATCAGAAAGACTTCAAACCTGACTCCTTTTTCAATGATAGAAATAGTAAAGGTAAAAAGCAGAATACTCAGGATATCAGCCACAGCAGCTGCCATAATAAGCATTTGACCGTAAGGTTGCTGAATTTCAGACCGGTTTTTGATAACCGGCATGATCACACCGAGTGATGAGGTGGAAATGATCAGAGCGAAATACCAAATTTGTTTGATCGGGATAATGGTTCGCAGCAATAATGCGCTGAGGATAGCCAGCAACAGGGTCAGGATATAGATAATTACTCCGGTTAGTAATGGATTCTTTAACAGGCGGTCCCATGTGATCTTTCGGCGTGGAAAAGAATGGATCACTTTGGTGACATTAATCTCCAGACCACTTAGAAACATTAAAAAGACAAATCCCATCAAACCCAGAAAATTCAAATATTCCGATTCGGGTAAAATGTTTAATACAAAAGGCCCAATGATAATACCTAATCCGATTTCAAATACGACGGATGGTATCTGAACAATTCTGATTTGTGAGGTGATAATAGGAGAGAACCAGGCTAATCCTACGACAATAAAGAGAGGTAAAAAGTCTGAGCTGAAATCCATACCGAAATATACTAAATATTACCGGTACATCTTATGATTAAGTGTTTTGTAAAGTGCCCAGTTGACAAAACCCGGGGCGATCCATTGAAAGAAGCTGAGTGCCTTACCCAATAGCGTTTGGGTGATTTTGAATTTTCGCCGCCGGATCAGTCGCATAACGGCACGACCTACATCCTCTTCGGTTTCATGACCGCGGCGGTGGACTTCCATCAGGGAATTGTCATATTTAAGTACCTTTTTGCCGGGATAAGCTTTTACAAAACCCACACGTACCAATCCGAAATGAACCCCGCTATGTCTCAATTCCGACTGAAGCGTCTGGGCAAGGGCTGTAAGTCCCATTTTCCCTACCGAGTAGGGTGCTGAATTAGGAATCCCCCGGATACCTCCTGACAGGCTGGAGATAAAAACCACACTGCCACGGGTCTGTTTGATAAATGGGAGAGCAGCCATAGTACAATAAACCGCACTCATCAGGTTGACATCAATCACCTTTTTAAAGAATTCAGGAGTTAATTCTTCAAAAAAACCTCTCATGGGTAATCCGGCATTGTTGATAAGGTAATCCAACCGGTCAAAATGTGCGACTGTCTGTTCAACCAGTTTCCGGCAAAATCCGGGATCAGTTACATCCCCCGGAATGGCCAGTGGCTGATAGCCCATGGATTGAAATTCAACTTGTGTGTTTCGCAATTGTTCCGGATTCCGCCCATTGATTACCACACGGGCTCCCTCCTCCATAAACATTCCGGCAATAGTTCTTCCGATTCCTCTGCTTGAACCGGTGACAATCACAGTTTTATCCCTGAATTTCATCAGCTCTCTCTTATAATTAATAACCGGGAAGCTGTAAAGATAAACTATTTTCAGTGAGTCGAAATCGTTACTGAGAGACCGAATGTGCCTGCAAACAGCAAATTTAAAAGGTGCCGTAAATAGCGTCAATATCTGTGTTGCAGAACACGGAAGAATAAATATGGAAGCCCATCCGGTTGGTGCTGAGTTTTCTTTCAAGATGCAGAATCGGGAATCCCGGTTGTACACCTAAATATCCGGCTGTTTTCGGGTCGGCGGCAATGGCCCGTATACGTTGTTCCCCGCCCCTGATTTCAATACTGTAATACCGGCGCAGAATATCAAACAGAGAATTGTTTTCAAATTTATGTACGGTAAACCGGGGCATGTTGATGTTGGGCAGATAGTTGATATCGTAAAAAATAGAATGTCCTTCAAGTTGACGTAATCTTTCAAGAAAAATACAACCTGTTTCCTGTTCTACCTCATCCAGCGGAAAGATAAAAGGTTCAGGCCAGGTTCTGACATCGGGTTTTGTTAATACAATGGTTCTTAATTCCTTGTTTCTCAAAGCAGCCGTGGTTCCGGCTACCGATAATATTCCGATTCCGGTTGGGCTGTTACTTACAATGCTGCCTTTGCCCTGACGGGTGATTATGTATCCATCATAGGCCAGGCTGATCAGCGCCTGGCGCACCGTCGGCCGGGTTAGTCCGTATGTTCGGCACAATTCGTTCTCAGAGGGTAATAAATCTCCCTTCCGGTAAACCTCCTCTTCAATATGCTTCCGGAGTATCTCATACAATTTTTTGTGCCTGGGTATTTTTTTCATGAATTAACTTGTATATACA
>JAGHDB010000372.1 GCA_021160155.1 Bacteroidales bacterium
GTTTTCACAATCAGCACGCTTATTGTACAAATGCCAAATCATTTCGGCACTTAAATCCATATTGGTTACATAAGCTGCATATTTATATTGTTCAAACTCTTCTATCTCTGGAAACAACAATCTGCCATAAAATCCACTGTCAGCTCGCACTAAACCAATACGATTCTTCGGTATGATCGTCAGCAAAAATTGATTTTAAGCAACAAACTGAGGGAACATATTTTGTGGTAATCACTACCGGTGAGAAAATCTTTATCAAAAAACTGATAAAGATGAATTAGAGTGTAGTTTAATGAGTATCTTGAAGCATGGAATACTCACAATACTTCAAGAGATGAACAAACGCTTCCTGATTATACCGGCTATTCTTGGATTGTTGGCCGGATGTGCTTCTCATCCCGGTAACCGGCTCCAAACCCCCGTAAACGATCCCATACCTGTCATGCGCAAATCTTTCGTGAATCCTCCCGGTGAATCGCGGGTCAGGGCATACTGGTGGTGGCTAAACGGGAACGTCACTAAAGAGTCCATTACGAGGGATCTCGAAGAGATGAAGAAAAAAGGTTACGGAGGAGCCCTGCTGTTTGACGCCGGATCATCCAATTACCGGGTGGCAAAAAAAACATCCCATGGCCCCGCGTTTGGCAGTCCTCAATGGACCAGCCTGTTACAACATACCGTCAGGGAGTGCGACCGGCTTGGGTTAGAACTCAGTCTCAATATCCAAAGCGGATGGAATCTGGGCGGCCCTCCCGTTCAACCATCCCGGGCAATGAAAAAACTGGTCTGGAGTGAGCTGAAAGTCGACGGTCCGCGTGCCTTCTCAGGTACCCTGCCCCAACCCGAACACCATCTGTTTTACCGGGATATTACCGTACAGGCCATCAAAATCGCGGGACCATCATCCTATCAACCAATACAGGATTTTGCAGTAAAAAGCCTGATTGTTCCACTGGGATGGAAAGGGATTTATCCTCTTGACCGGCTTCAGAAAATGTCTGATGACCACTCACCGGGCATCCCAGAGAATAATATCCTGGATATCAGCAGCCATCTGGTAAAAGGCAAACTTACCTGGAAAGTACCCCCCGGTGAATGGATCATCCTGCGTTATGGTATGACCTGTACCATTGCCAGGGTTTCTACCTGCAGTGACGACTGGCGGGGACTGGCACTCGATCATCTCAACCGCAATGCCCTTATTACCTATTTTTCAAAAGTCGTTGATCCTCTGATATCCGCCGCTAAAACAGCCGGAAACAGCTTGAAATACCTCTATACCGACAGTTGGGAAATGGGCGTAGCCAACTGGACCCAAGGTTTCAAACAACAATTCATCCGTTTCAGAGGCTATGATCCTACCCCTTACCTGCCGGTTCTAACCAACAGAATTGTTGGCAACCGATTGATATCCAATCAATTTCTTCGGGATTTCAGAAAAACGGTCGGCGACTGCATTACTGAAAACCACTACGGCACGCTCCACGAACTGGCTGCCGCACGGGGGTTGGGCATTCATCCTGAATCCGGCGGACCCCATTCGGCACCCATCAATGCCATCAACACCCTCAGTAAAAATGATTTCCCTATGGGAGAATACTGGGCCCGATCCCATACACACCGGATCACGAAACCCGAACGTCTGGCTGTCAAACAGAGCGCCTCGGTAGCCCACATCTATGGCAAACGGTTCGTAGCAGCTGAAGGACCTACCAGTATCGGCCCGCAATGGGAACGATCGCCCCGGGATCTGAAAAATGTGATCGACCGGGTCTTTTGCTCTGGTGTCAACCGGATCATATGGCACACTTTTACCAGTTCACCGGTTGAAGCCGGCCTTCCGGGTAATGAATATTTTGCCGGTACCCATCTGAATCCCAATGTCACCTGGTGGCCGGTTGCCGGAGCTTTTATCTCTTACCTCAATCGCTGTTCCTGTTTGCTGAGCCAAGGTCTTTTTGTGGCGGATGTACTGTATTATTACGGAGATGATGTACCCAATTTTGTTTTTCTCAGGGAAGAAGAACCGGACATTCCCGGGGGATATCACTGGGATAAATGTAATAAAGAGGTCATCCTGAACAGAATAACCATCCGGGATGGCAAAATCCTGCTGCCCGACGGGATGCAGTACCGGATGCTGGTCCTCCCCAAATCCCCTTGGATGGATCTGACCGTACTGAAGAAAATCAGGGAACTGGTTGACGAGGGAATGATCCTGGTGGGCACGCCACCACGATATCCCGGTGGGATTCTCGATGAAGAAGAACAGGTGGAGTTTGCCCGCCTGGTTTCAGAAATATGGGGAACACAAAAGAAAAGGCAGGTTGGGAAGGAATGGGTATACACTGGATATTCGGTACCGGAAGTATTGAATCTGCTGGATATTCAACCGGATATGACTTACACTGGCCAACGAAGTGACACAAAACTGGATTTCATCCACCGGTCCACTCCGGATGCGGATATCTATTTTATCGAGAATAAATGGGCCTGGGATTCTATTCACGATGAAAAATACCGCTACATCCCGGCTACCCCGGATCGTATTGACCGGGTTATGCTCTCTTTCAGGGTGAATCGCGGAGTGCCGGAGTTATGGGATCCCGTGACTGGGAAAATGAGCGCCGTGACAGATTATCAACTCTGCGATGACCGAATCACTCTGCCAACTACATTCGGACCGGAAGCTTCAAAATTTATCTTCATCAGCCGTAAATCAAAAAAGAATAAAACACTGCCGGTATCTCCCTGTCTGCTTTCAGCTATCGGCAGCCAGACGGCAGATACTTTACGGGGCCCCTGGCGATTACAATTCGATCCCGAATGGGGACCCGCCTCTCCCGTGATCCTCAATAAATTGAAATCCTGGACCGAATTCAAAGATCCGGAAATCCGGTATTATTCGGGATCCGCCGTATATTCTACCCATTTTAATTACAACCTGAAAGATCCATCCCGGAAGATCATTATTGATCCGGGAAACGTACAGGAACTTTGTGAGTTGAAAATCAACGGATCCAGAGCAGTCACCCTCTGGTTTCCCCCCTTTCTCACAGATATTACTGACCTGGTAAAGGAAGGGGATAACCTCCTCGAAATCAAAGTATATAACCTTTGGCCCAACCGGCTGATCGGAGATGGCCTGCTGCCCCCCGGCCGGAGGAGAACCAAAACGAATGTGATCAAATTTGACCAACCGGATGCA
>JAGHDB010000325.1 GCA_021160155.1 Bacteroidales bacterium
CAACATAATTTATGGATTGTAACTCCACCTGCAGGTGATGCCTATTGCAAAATGGATACAACGGGTACTTCGGTTATTCCTAACGGCAGACTGGTAAAGCCGTATGGGCGGACTTTCAGAACGGCACCTCATCCATTCGGACTGGCACTGTCGCAGGATGGCCAGGTCGCGGTTACTGCCAATTCAGGTACCAGTCCACTCTCTATTACCATTCTCCGTTATCTGAATATGGATTACCCGATCATCCGGCAGATCCCTCCCGGAGCATCCACTAACCGGGGAGTGCTTGCCAGTGTATTTATGGGACTGGCTGTCTCTCCGGATAATCAAATTGTTTATGTAGCTGGCGGACAGGCTAATGGTATCTATATGTTTGATGTAGAGACCGGAACATCAAAAGGTTTCATCGATTGCAAATATGAATCAGATAATGAACATTTTACAAATGGATACCTGGGGGATATGGTACTGAACCGGGCAGGTAACCGGCTCTATGTGGTGGATCAAATCAATTTTATCCTATTGGTCGTAGACCCGTTGAAACAACAGGTGCTCCACCGGGTCAGAGTGGGTCGCTATCCATTCGGAGTATGCCTTTCACCTGATGAAACAAAAGTGTACGTGGCAAATGTGGGGATGTTTCAATATACCCGTGTGGCAAGTACAAACCGTGACAGTGTAGAAGCTACTGCGCTTCTCTATCCTGCTTTTGCATACGGATCTGAAGAGATGATCCATGGCATCCATAATGATACGATAGATATTCCGGGATTAGGTGATCCTAATGTTCCTGAATCCTTTTCGGTATGGACCGTTGACCTGAAACCTGAAACTCCGGTAGTAACGGCAAAAACAAAGACCGGTACGCTGGTCGGAGAAATGCTTGAAGATTTTCCGGCCGTCGGCGGATCCAGTCCGAATTCACTGGTAGCCACTGATAAATATGTATTCTGTAGCAATGGAAGTAATGATAATATTTCGGTGATCGATGTTAAAACAGATACGGTATTGCAAAATATCCCTTTGATACTCGATAAACGAATGCGCAGTTTTCGTGGTGTCATTCCGTTTGGATTGGCTGTTTCTCCTGATCAAAAGTGGCTTTTTGTGGCTGAATCGGGAATTAATGCCATTGGGGTAATTGATATAGACCGGTTAAAACTGGTTGGTCATATTCCGGCCGGCTGGTTCCCGTCAAAATTGAAAGTTACTCCGGATGGCAAACAACTGATTGTGGCCAATGCAAAAGGTTTTGGCAGCGGTCCGAATGGAGGTCCGGATTTCAACCGGGGCCCCGAAGGAAGCTACATCGGAAGCCTTATGAAAGGATCGGTAACGGTCATGAATATTCCGGGGAAAGCAAAATTGAAAAAACTGACCCGTGAAGTCATCCGGAATAATTTTAAATTTCAGAAAGCTGATGATCCGGCATTTGCCGAAAGGAGTGAAAACCCGGTGCCATTGTACCCGGGCGCAGGAGATTCTCCGATTAAATACCTGGTATTTGTCTCTAAAGAGAACCGGACTTATGATGAGGTATTCGGACAATTGCCCGATTCAAGAAGCGAACCCTCACTGGCCCGTTACGGGTTAAATGTTACGCTGAAGAACCGCTATACGCATGAAACGATGAAAGGGGTGGATGTGATGGTGAATCATCTTGCCCTGGCTGCCCGCTTTGCAGTGTCAGATAATTTTTATGTTGATGCCGATGTATCGGGTGACGGCCATAAATGGCTGTCCGGTACTTATCCGAATGAATGGGTTGAGGCTGCTATGCCGGCAAATTACGGAGGCAACCGCAGCTACCGGGCCAATTCAAAAGCACCCGGTATGCTGGCATTTACCGGTGCGGCGGGAGCCGTCTATCCGGAGGATTATAATGAAGCCGGATCATTATGGGATCACCTCGATCGCAATAAAATCCCGTTTTATAATTTCGGATTTGCCATCATGTTTGAACCGGGTATTTATCCCAAAGACCATACACATAACGGGGTTCTGCAACTGGCAAATTTCCCGATGCCCGGACCGCTGTATGATAATACATCCCGTACCTATCCCACATTCAATATGGCTATTCCGGATCAATACCGCATTGATCAGTTCATCCGGGAATTTAAAGCAAAATGGATGACCCAAAAGCAAGTTAAGTTACCTTCTCTCCTGACCATTATTGTGCCTAATGATCATGGTGCCGGTAACCGGCCCGAAGCCGGGTATCCTTTCCGTGAAAGCTATATGGCTGACAATGACCTGGCAATCGGACGACTGGTGGAGTTTCTAAGCCATACACCGTTCTGGAAAAATATGGCCATCGTAATTACGGAGGATGATGCCCAAAACGGAGTAGATCATGTGGATGCACACCGAAGTGTACTGATGGTAATCTCTCCTTATGCTAAAAAAGGATTCAAAAGCCATACCCATCTCAGTTTCGGGAGTATTTTTAAAACGTTCTGGAACATATTGGGAACACCCTATCTGAATCAATACGATGCTGCTGCCAGTGATCTGCATGATCTTTTCACTTCAGAGCCCGATTTTACTCCCTATACCGCAATTCCGTCCGATCCCAGGATCTTTGATCCGGAAAAAGCCTTCGATCCGCTGGATGAGAATTTCGATTGGAAAGCACTGGATGCTTCACCTGAAATAGATAATCTGAGGGATATGATGAGAGAGAGCAAAGAGATGGATGAATGGAGGAAATGAGTGTGAGTGTGGGTGTGGGTGTGAGTGTGGGTTTGGGTTTGGGTTTGGGAGTGTGGGTGTGAGTGTGAGTGTGAGTGGGAGTGGGAGTGGAGTTAGGAGTTGGGATATTTTGAGGGTGGAGCGTTGTACATTATGAAAATTTCTTCTACATTTGCACGCACATTTTAACCCGGTCACGTAGTTCAATCGGTTAGAATGCCGGCCTGTCACGCCGGAGGTTGCGAGTTCGAGTCTCGTCGTGACCGCAAAAGAGACTTGAAGAGTCCCTGTTATTCAGTCAGTAATAACAGGGACTCTTTTTCTGCTTGGCTTGTTAGAATTAATATCGGTTATTGTTTTTGAATCCACTTTATTTGACCGAATTATTGTAATTTTCGGAGATTGAAAAATTATGAGATCATCAAATGAATATGAAAACCTATAGCAATAAGATCTTTTTGCTGGGAATCGGGATATTCCTTTCAGGAGCCTGTCAACGTCCTGAAACCGGATCTGTTCAGGATGACTCTCTTGCCATCCCGCTACGGGTAACCACCTTTGATCTAAATCAGGTAAAATTACTCGGTGGTCCTTTTACACACGCCATGGAACTCGATGTTCAAACCTTGCTGAATTATGAGCCTGATCGTCTTCTTGCAAAATTCAGATCCGAAGCCGGGCTGAAACCTAAAGAAGAACACTACCACGGATGGGAAGATAACACTATATCAGGGCATAGCCTGGGGCATTACCTGAGTGCCATCAGCCTGATGTACCGATCAACCGGCATAGAGGAATTCAAAAAGCGGGCTGAGTATATCGTAAATGAACTGGCTTTGTGTCAGGATGCTAATGGTGATGGATTCGTCGGTGCTTTTCCGGATGGACAGCGTATTATGGAGAAGGAGGTGGCCAAAGGAATCATCAATGCCAAACCTTTTGACCTGAATGGCATTTGGGTGCCCTGGTATAACATTCATAAAACTATGGCCGGATTACGGGATGCCTTTCATTTGTGTGAAATCGAAAAAGCTCTGACGATTGAAAGCAAACTGGGAGACTGGACAGGCATGATACTTTCCGGTTTGGATGACAACCAGATTCAGGAGATGTTAAAGTGTGAGCACGGAGGGATCAATGAAACACTGGCAGATTTGTATGCGGATACCGGAGAGAAAAAGTATCTGGTAACAGCCCGTAAATTCTACCAAAAAGTACTACTCGACTCATTGGCAGAAGGGGTGGATGTATTAGCCGGAAAACACGGTAATACCAATATTCCTAAACTGATTGGTCTGGCACGTCTTTATGAACTAACAGGGGATACCAATGATTATAAAGCTGCTGATTTCTTTTGGGATCGCGTGGTGCACCATTACACCTATGTGACCGGTGGCAACGGTGACAATGAACATTTCGGTCAGCCTGATCATTTCCGTGACCGGCTTGGACCGAACACAACCGAAACCTGCAATGTGTATAATATGCTTAAGCTGACCAGCCATTTGATCGAATGGGATGGATCTGCAGCTGCAGCAGATTTCTATGAACGGGCTCTCTTTAACCACATTCTTTCTTCACAGAATCCGGTGAATGGTCGGGTCACCTATAATCTTTCGCTGGAAATGGGTGGTTTTAAGGCTTTTCAGGATCCGCTATGGTTTACATGCTGTATCGGCACCGGTATGGAGAACCATGCAAAGTATGGCCGAAATATTTTTTACCATAATGATAAGGAGTTGTTCGTGAGTCAGTTTATTGCAAGTAAACTGAACTGGACAAAAAAGGGGCTGCTCCTTACGCAGAGAACGGCTTATCCCGAAGAACAAGCCACACACTTGATTTTTGCCTGTAAGGAGCCTGTCAATCTGACACTCAGAATTCGCTATCCGTTCTGGGCTATTGATGGTATGGAGATTAAAGTGAATGACCGTCCTTTCAGATTCAGTCAGCATCCGGGAACTTTTGTGGCAATCCCGCGAACCTGGAAAGATGGAGACCGTGTGGATGTCTCTTTCCCTTTTACACTACGTCTGGAGCCGATGCCGGATGATACGAACCGGGTAGCCATTATGTACGGTGCATTGGTAATGGCTGGAGAACTCGGACCGGTAAATGACCCTGATGCATCAAAAAAAGACTATGTTCCTGTGATAAGATCTGACAGCCGGAATCCTGCCGATTGGTTGATACCTGTTGAAGGAAAACCGAATCACTTTATGATGAAGGACGTTGGATTTCCCAGGAATGTGCCTTTGAAACCTTTTTATGTAGTTTATAATGAACGATATACCGTTTATTGGGATCTTGTTGAGTAACCTGCAATCTGTAACTTTTTTTACCTTAGCATCAAATCTGTTTAACTATGAAACTTAAATCTTCTTATCTGCTGGCACCGTTTGTCGGACTGGCAATGGCAGGATGTGCAAAAGCACCGGATACCACAACCCCGAATGTAGTGCTGATTTTTATCGATGACCTGGGATACGGAGATCTGGGTACCTATGGCGCTACGGGTTATGAAACTCCCAATTTGGATCAACTCGCTACCAGGGGTTTAAGGTTTACCCATTTTTACGCGGCTCAGGCTGTTTGCAGCGCTTCAAGGGCCGGCCTTCTGACAGGTTGTTATCCCAACCGGATAGGGATTACCGGTGCACTCGGACCCAATGCGAAGCATGGTATAAGTAATGAAGAACTGACCATAGCCGAAATGCTGAAAACAAAAGGTTACGCAACGGGTATCGTCGGTAAATGGCATCTGGGTCATCACAAACAATTTCTGCCCCTGCAGCATGGGTTTGATGAGTACCTCGGGTTACCCTATTCCAATGATATGTGGCCGGTGGATTTTGACGGTACTCCGGTAACAAAAGATTCAAAAAAACCCTGGAAAGCAAACTATCCACCACTTCCGCTTATTGACGGAAACGAGGTAATCGATACCATTAAAACACTGGATGATCAGAGCCGTTTAACGACATTATACACCGAAAGAGCTGTTCAATTTATCGAGAATCATAAAAACGAACCATTCTTTCTATACCTTCCTCACAGTATGGTTCATGTTCCCCTGGGAGTATCTGACAAGTTCAGGGGGAAAAGCAAACAGGGAATGTTCGGGGATGTAATGATGGAAGTTGACTGGTCCGTTGGTGAGATTATCAAAACACTTGACCGTTTAAAACTTTCAAAGAAAACATTAGTGATTTTTACGGCGGATAACGGTCCCTGGCTGAATTTTGGTAACCACGCCGGTAACACCGGCGGACTTCGTGAAGGGAAAGGTACCAGTTTTGAAGGCGGGCAGCGGGAGCCCTGTATTATGGTGTGGCCCGGAGTGATACCTGCCGGAAAGATGACCAGCCAATTATCTTCAACTATCGATATTCTACCCACACTGGCAGAGATTACAGGATGCAGCCTTCCGGCACATAAAATTGACGGGGTCAGTATCCTGCCGATCATGAAAGGAGACCTGAAAGCCGAACCCCGCAAAGAGTTCTATTTCTATTACCACAGGAATTCCCTTGAAGGAGTCAGAAAAGGAACCTGGAAACTGGTACTGCCTCACGATTACCGTTCCTATGAGGGAGTATTGCCCGGAAATGACGGCTGGCCGGGTGCTTATGGGAAAGGACATACCGAACTGGCCCTGTATGACCTGAGACGTGATCCGGGTGAAGAGTACGACGTCCAGGCACTCTATCCTGAAAAAGTGGCTGAACTCATGAAAGTGGTAGAAAAAGCACGTGAAGACCTGGGAGATGACCTGACCGGAAATCCCGGAAAAAACAGAAGAGAACCCGGAAGGCTCAAGTAATTGCATGGTTTTTGAAAGGCTTTTGCTAAAGAAAGAAACTCTTTTGGATGATCAAAACCATATTACCCGGGAACATCTTCAGAAGAACCCTGACCAGGCACGTTTGTTGCAGGAGGTCACCGTGATTTTATTGTCCTGGTTTTCTCCCGGACTATTTCTGGAGATCATATCATTAGTATTCAGGTTTAAATTATCAGTGATATAAGTTAAAAGTTGTTAATTATCGAAAAAGGAGAAATGAACTTTGCCGTACCGGCGCAACTCTCTGAATCCCTGAAAATTACTGAAATCAACCCGGGGGCCGTGCTCCATGATCAGGGTGCCTCCGGGAGCCAGTATCCCACTTGACAAGATGAGCGTGGGGAGTTCTTTGACTTTTTGATGATAAAATGGCGGATCAGCAAATACCAGGTCAAAAATGCCGGGCGGATGACGAAGTAACCTGAATACATCAGTTTGTAGAAGGTGCAGTTGGGGAATATCCAGCAGGGAGATGTTTTGCCGGATCGATTCACAATGAATCCTGTTGTTTTCAACAGCCCATAATGTCTGTACACCCTGAGAGGCAAACTCAAAACTGATCATGCCGGTACCGGCAAAAAGGTCGATCACACGTACCGTTTCAAAATCAACCCGGTTCATCAGGATGTTAATCAAAGACTCACGTGCCCTGTCAGTAGTGGGCCGGGCATTCAAAACCTTGGGAAGCAATGGTTTTCGACCGCTTAATTTTCCGGTTATAATTCGCAATTGAATGAATTGATAAGGGGAGCAAAACGGTGCTGCTCCAGTTCGTTGAAAGTATAACTGTAGGTGTAACTACGGTTAAAAGATAAAAAGTTCACCTGACGGATATATTTGTGGAAAAGTCTGGTAATCTCGCCTTGCGGATCTATAGAACCCGATATGTCAAGAGGGGTAATCTCCTGGTTAAATTCAAACTGGTCAAAGAGGTAAAGTACCAGGAAAACCAGATCTTCAGGACTATTATAATTATAAGTATTGAATAGTTTGAACTGGTTGCCTGAAAAAACTGCAACGTCAAAAGAATTTTCATGTACCTGAATGCTGCACCTTCCGGTATCAGGTTGGTTTTTTACATTTACCCATCCATCTTCGATCATCGGTGCAGCCTGGTGATAAAACCTGACCTCATCCAGTGTATGATCAATTTCAGCTCGTATTTGAGAGGGTATGGTGAAAAGCACTTGAGCATCAACCGAAGGAATTCGTTGACTCAGAATCTCTTCTTTATCTGACAGGGAGCAAGCATGCTTAAAAAACAATGCAGATGCTTCGGGTTGAAAGAGAGGGGATGGAATCAGTACCGAATTTTTAGTTAAATAATTGAGATAAATCGATTTATAGCTTCGGGTCAGGTATCCTTCAGTATGCAGGATGGTTTTAATCTCTTTTAAAAGTTCTTCAACCGAAAGAAGTTTTTCAAATGGATAGTGCTTCAGAGCCAGGAATTTTGTTCTGACGGTATCCAGAATACAAAAAGTAAAATGCCCCGGTCCCACCTCTATCGACAAGTGATAAGTAGAGGTGATGTTACTGTCAAAAGTTTCGTCAATTACTGAAATCCGGGCCATATTGTATTATTCTGCCAACAGCAAAATGGTAAAAAAAAACAGCTTCACCAAAAAATGGGGAAGCTATCTTTAAAGTTATGGGATATAATGATTACTCCCAGTTGCCGGCGTTGTTATTTGCCTCTTCAACATTACCCACCCGCAAACCGGGAAAATCTTTTTTTGTATCATTCAGATTTATGATCATCTGCCGGTCAAGACCGTTGAGAATGTCAAAATTTAAAGCAGATGCTTCAAAAACCTGAACAGTGATTTTTGAAGCTGTGATAATCGAGTCAGCCTTCAGATCAAATGTTTTATTATTGGTGAAGGGTATATACCGGAGCGAATCAATCGGATAATCCCGTCCGAAGATTGAATCAAGAACCGGAACATAATAAGTTTTACGAACAATTAATCCCATGGCTACAGCCAATGAGTCATCCAGACTTCCTTCAGCATATTCAACCGGAAAAGAATCGGTTTTAACAAAATTGATCAGGGTATCAAAGTTGCCGATATATTTTCCGTGCACCGCACGGTATGCCACTTCAGCAGTTCGGATGTCTTTCAGGCGTTGGATAACCTTTTCGTAACGTGCTGTCTGTTCTTTTTTAAAATTGATCGGTTTCATTATACCGGTGTAAATAAAATAGACCAGAACCACAATGATACCGAACAGTAATACTTCTGTAATATATTTAACCGCTTTCATCAGAATGGATTTGTTAAGTTTGTTTGCAAATTTAATACAATTTCTTTTTTAATCATCATCTGTGAGCGATTTAAACAAGTTGATTCTTTCATATCTCGGACACGAACCGACCACTGGTCAAAAGATGGCAGCGGAGGTGCTGGATGAGTTCGTGCATACGGATGATGAGGCGCTTATGTTGCTCACGGGATATGCAGGAACCGGTAAAACCACGTTAATTGCTTCATTGGTCAAATCCCTCAGCGCTTTCAGATTTCAAACCTGCCTGATGGCACCTACCGGCCGGGCAGCTAAAGTTTTAGCAGGATATTCGGGAAAGCCGGCCTTTACC
>JAGHDB010000307.1 GCA_021160155.1 Bacteroidales bacterium
TCCACCACCTGAAAACAGTTCTCAAACAGACGCTGTGCTTTCTCGTCTGACTGCAACATTTTATGCACCGATGCTTGCAGGCCGCCCTCGTATGAACGGGCCCAGACCACTCCAACAGTAATATCATTTACAGCTCCCGGTTCCAGCACAAATGGTCCGGACGACTGAACAAATCGTCTGTCAGCCGGATGATTGCCTTCGGTCTCTTCGGTCCATGGAGGCATCGGAATACCCCCCTGGCCCCAGCCGCACGGGTCAGTGGTGCCCGGAAACATGAAGTCGGCAATCGGACCGGTACCGCCCCCGGCGGGGTGACCGTTCCCATAATAGCGCATCCGCTCGTTATCTTTCCAGTATCCCCGGAGATAATTGTAATGCTCCGGAGCTGTATGAGGATCTCCCGTCATAGCCCCGGATCCACCGGTATAATAAACGAAACGACGCATCCCCCAACGCTCGTTATCCACAATACCGTCCCCGAAGTTCAACCCGTTGATGTTCCCGTTCAAAATGCAATCATTACAAACCAGTTGTAACTGATCATCATAAGAAGAACAGTCATCCTTTCCGTTCGGATCCTGGTAAGGACCTTCAAAAAAGTCAAAGCCGATAGCCGGCGGATTGGCCCCGTATGCCCAGGCTTCACCACTGCCATCCACTGCATCCCCGTTATAAAAATATCCAACCCCCTTGGAGACATGACAACCTACGTAATCATCCCCTGCATAGCCTAAATCACCATCGGAGTAAACCCCGAAATAGGTTTCAATCAGGGTATAGGTTGAACGGTTGATCAGGGCATAGTTGTAAAAACTCATGTCATTCAACGCATCATTCGTTGAAAACTCGAATGCCTGACCGCGGATCTCCATCCCGATGGCTTCTCCACTGGGTGTGTGGTGAATATTTCCGCGGTCATTATAAACCCACCACAGGGTAGCATCACCGTACAAACGCGGACGGCGTAATTCACGCGTGGTACCGCAGGGAAGTATACCGTCCAGGTCGTAAAAGGGGTAATCCCCGTCTGCCGGGTTATAAAAACCGTCGTCATTATTATCCCAGAAAGGAGCAAGATAAAAATCGTACCCGGCAGAGGCATCCGCATGAGCCGGCCAGTCGAGTATGATTTGCGGAATGGTATACCCTTTGAAGTCCCGGTCACGCTCTTCCACCGGAGTGTTGTACCATTCGCGGAAAGCTTCCACCTGGTAACGTGTGATCTCAAAGTGCCGGTCATACTGGTAGCACACCTCGATATCCGTAGTTCCGCGCGCATCCCCCTTCATAATCAGAGGCCCGGGCCAGTAATTACGCGCACCATGGTATTTGATCGCGGTTAATTTCAACTGACCGTTCACATCGGTTCCTCCGATCCAGATCCCTCCGGAGTAGATTGAGGTTTTGCCGGATCCTTTGGGAATAAAATACCCGGAAGATCCCCCGTCGGTATCGGTCCATAACAAACCGTCCATCCATATATAGGTACGCGCATTATTAAGCGAGATTTCTGTTACGGTATTACCCTTGGCACAAGCCGCGGTAAGATTTTTTAATTTACCGCCATCATCTTTGTCGTCATTTTCGGCACCCACGTATTTATCTGCAAACCCGGTGTGAAACACCAGAAGACCGAGGATCGCCGGTAAGATATATCTAACTCTCTTTTTCATAGCATCTTGCATTGTTATTGTTGTTACACCGAGTGATTAAAAGTTAATAGATAAACCGAGTCTGGTCACCCGGGGCCCACCATATCCGTTATTTGCTATCCGGTTAAACTGGTAATACATAATATAGGCTTCAGGATCATTTTGGGTATTGATCCGTGCCTGCATCTTAGGTGAGGTCAGATAACCATCGTCATAAGGGTCACCTGTAGCCGCGAACACTGAATACACATTCTTGGTATTCAGGAGATTGTCCACATCCAGATATATATTAAGGATTACCGGTCTCGATCTGTTTTTGGATAGGACAAAATCTTTATCCATCCGCATTTTGATGTTGGTAGTCCATGGAAGGCGTGAGCCGTTGAGGCTTCCTTTTAATCCTGGTTCTCCCACACCATTAACCCGTGAATACGGGTAACCTGAACCGGTAACAACGGTAAAGTTGGCTCCGGCCCTGGAGAGGATATCCTTTCCAAACAATACCGGTCCGTTATAATCTTTCCCATCGAAGAAACGAATATCCAGATTGATATTGAATTTATGACGCTGGTCCCAGTTGGTCGGAGCCAGAATCCTGAGGTTAGGTTGATTGGTCCGCAACAGGTTCATCATTTGTGAAGAACTTGATCCGGTAGCAAATGAATAACCGAGGGTGTAATTGGCCCTCAGGGAAATATTACCGGTTCTTCTCAGGTCATATGAAATAGATACCCCTTTTGAAGTACCAAAGTCGATATTACCGTAGCTGAAGTAATCCACCGGATAAGCGCCCAGTACCCTGATGGCCTGTTGCATATCGCGTTGTTCCCTGTAGTAGGCTGATATTTTCAAAGAGGAAGTATTGGTCAGTTTCTGCTGGAATCCCAATTCATAATCAATAGTCTTTTGCGGTTTCAGATTCGGATTCCCTACGGTTGCTCCCGGATTCTGAGCCAGGAAAAAGTAGGTAGCCGGATTAAATGCTGAACTGGGCCGTCTTGACAGAATGTCATAATGGGCAAAGAACAGCGCTTCATCCGAAATCGGGAATGAGAAGGAGATTCTTGGCATAACCACAATCTGAGGAGTATAGTCTTCAAATGCATCCACAGTGATTTCATTCAGTTGTGCCTGATCCGGATTAACCAGATAGGGAGCAATACCGGTAGAAGAAGCAATAATGGCCGGGTCTTCGATTTCCACACCGTATGCATTGTACCAGGTACTTCCGTTACGATACCCGTTAATAGTAGAGGGATCGCTCACATCATCCACATAAACCACATAATTCTCACCCATATTGGATGGGTGCGATCCGGTTGGGTTCATAGAGCCCGATACATCACTGACCCGTTTTGTGGCATAAAGCACATAGGGATCTTTCAGTACATACTGGTTTTCATCAAAACGGTCAACCCTGACTCCCACATTAAAGATCAGGTCATTGAAAGCAAATTTATCCTGTATGTATCCGGCAGCATAGATGGGCTGATAAGGAGCCACAAGGCGAAGATAATTACCATCTGCATCCTGTGCCGTAAAATAATCTTCAAAACTGGGTTTCTCTTTCAACCGGTTGCCGTACAGGTCATATCCCCGGTAACCTACAGCGGAAGATCCGTTATTCAGTAATTCATCAGGGCTGAAATAAGTAATATCGAATTCGCTGGGATCATAAGAGAAAATATCGATGAAATTCTTTCCGTCTACAGCCATTCCATGGGCTTCCCTGAATCTTTTATCGAATGTCGTCTGGCCGTCAGCATTATAGAGTCGTTCATACTTGATCGTATCCTGGAATATTCCGTTGGCATCATAAACCGGAATAGGATTGGACCAGTCGAGGAACTCAATCTGGCGGTTGACATACTGGCGGGCAAGACTCCAAAGCATAGAACCACTTACACTCCAGCTTCTTTGGTCTCTTTGTTCAAATTCAAACCCGAAGGAGATTTCATGGCTTTTGATATCGGCCGATCCTGAAGCCCCAAGTCGGAAAGTGGTGTTATCACCCAGACTGTACCCCTGCGGTTTTTGTCCCGGAAGTGCAAAGAAACCATAGACACTCCCGAGGTTACCACCATTCAGCATACCGCCACCGCCAATTACCTGTTGCCAGTTTTCATAGTGACCGGGAGCATCATATGAATTATAATATTGTGAAGTATAAGCAGCCAGTTCCGGGTTAAGATCACTGGGTGTAAACTGGTAAAGAATATCTTTATAATTATTCATCACCATTACCCCATTGGGATAACCCGGCAGGGTATCGGTCCACTCGTAGGTTTCGATCTGTGTGGTTTCAAATTTCCCTACGTAGGCATATTTCCAGTAATCTCTTCCGTGCGTGGCATTTCCACTCTCATTAAAACTTTTTTCTATCTGGGCCTGCACCTGGTAATAGGCATTTTTAATCAGAGAAGCAGACCGTGCATCCTGGGCCGGGGTACGACTCGAGAATCTTTGGGTGAATCTTCCCCAGATCCGGTAAGTATAACCATGGGAGAATCCCACGTTATCCCAGTTAAATACCATATTGCTGAATCCAAGATTCTTATTGTCGTGATAAGAGAGGTATCCTCCAAAGGTCAGGTCAATATTTGGTGTAAAATTGAAAGATAATTTCGCATTTACATTGACGCTGAGATCTTCATTGTTCTTGTGATACCAGGTGTAAGTGAAATCTGATGTATCAAGAAAATCAGCAGCGTATTTAACCACACCGGTAGGACTCGGTACGATCGGTTGCTGGATCAATCTTTGCCTGACATCTTCTTTTACAATCGGATATGGCCAGAATGAATTAACAGGATTACGATTGTACGTGAAGTTGGATGCCAGAAAATAACCGACAATAGTACGGGAGCGGCCATTGGCAGCTTTACCTTTAACCAGTGGCCCTGAAAAGCTGAGCGCTCCCAGGTTATGACCCAGTTTATCTAAAAACTCTGAAGTTTCAACATCTGCTGAGCCATGAAAGGTTGGACTGGCATTTTTGGTAGTCACACTCACAATACCCCCGGTGACATCTCCGTATTTGGCAGACATTCCACCGGTGATTACCTGCACCTGTTCCTGGGCTGCTTTCGGAATATTCAGACTTCCGTTAACCCGCACACCATCCACAAAGTAGATGTTTCCACCACGGGCTCCCCGGATGTTACCCACTCCGTTACCGGTACGTGAGGCCACACCCGCCACAGTGGATGCCACCTGCATGACCGAACGTCCTGGCATTTTTTCAATGTCCTCGGCAGTGACCGTCTCACCGGTTTGGGTATTGTCCTTATCGATCAGTGGCACTTTATATGCCACGACCTGAACTTCTTCAATCTGCTGGGTTGCGGCAGTTAACTCTAGATCCAGGAGGTCGATCTTATCGACTTTTACCACATACCCATTCAGACTCAGAGTTTTATACCCAACCGAATGAGCCTGGAGTGTCCACTTTCCAGGAGGAATCGGTTTCAGGGTGTAATTTCCCTCAAAGTCGGCTGCAGTACCCACAAGTTGGGTCTCGCCCGACAAAATTACCACCGTTGCAAACGGGATCGGTTGGCCGGTGGCCTTGTCAATCACTCGTCCCTTTACGGTACCGGATTGAGCAAATACGCCGTTAGCAAAAACGACAGCTAATACTACAAGGAGTAATTTTCGAAACATAATCAGAAATTTGATATTAGTTACTGCAATTCCTTTCCGTCAAATGACAGAAGTCGTAAATGTAAATATTCTCTTATGAAAATGCCAACATTTTTCCTTAAAAAAAACATTTTTAACAGCATTAGTCATACTTCCGCTCTAAAAGAGCAGTATAGATCACGGCTGATTTCAGATCGAAATGATTAGTTTCCGGTGCAGATTCTTCCAGCTCGTACCCGCTAGGCATTTGATTGCCAATTTGTTGATCCACTGATGGTTGAGCAGGCTCTGCATGACCTGCAGGGGGAGGGGAAGGTGCAGGTTTCGCCGGTGAGGTTTCGGGTTGAGGGGATACTTCAGGAGCATCCCAAAACTCATTCCAGAGGGAAGAGAGCGGTGAAGCTGATTCTTCCGGCTTAGAAACGGGTTCATCAGGCACAGTAGTTTGGACTGCTTTTTTCTTCCGGCTGAATTTAGCCAGTACGAAAATCAATCCCAACACTATATATAAT
>JAGHDB010000017.1 GCA_021160155.1 Bacteroidales bacterium
CACTTACAGTGATCAACCAACAGGGCAGCATAATATATCAAAAAGAAAGAATACCCCGTGAAGTTTCTGTTCACACCTGGACGCCGGGTATTTATTTCATACATATCCGGTCTCATACCGGAGCCTCACAGTTTTCCAGGATGATCGTGCTTCATGAGTAAAATGTGGCTCCACCGGGATGAAATTGAGGAACAGTCTGAACTGTTTGAACATTTCAGATTTGCTGCTGATCCCGGTCAGAGTCATTTAAGAATTGATAAATTTCTGACACACAAACTTCAGGATACTTCCCGGACTAAAATCAAAGAAGCTGCGGATGCCGGATGTATTTTGGTTAACGGCCAACCGGTAAAAGCCAATTATAAAGTGAAGCCCGACGACCAGATCGTGATCATGCTCTCCTTTCCCCGCCGGGAGTTTGAAATAACACCTGAGAACATTCCACTTAATATCGTTTATGAAGATGATGCCCTTCTGGTGGTCAATAAACCGGCCGGCATGGTCGTACACCCTGCCCATGGCAATTACTCCGGCACATTGGTCCACGCCCTGATGTGGCATCTGAAGGAGCTTGAAATGTTCAACCAGCAAGACAGCCGGGCCGGATTGGTGCACCGGATCGACAAAGATACTTCCGGTTTGCTGCTGGTAGCCAAAACAGAAAAGGCCAGAAGTATTCTCGGTAAACAATTTTATGATAAAACCACATACCGTAAATACCAGGCCCTGATATGGGGAGTACCGGAGCCGCCACAGGGAACCATAGAAGGGCATATTGGCCGCGACCAGAAATACCGGAAAAATATGCAGGTCTTTCCTGACGGCAGTTATGGAAAGTCTGCCATAACACATTATCGGCTTTTAGAGGACTTTGGTTACATCTCTCTGATCGAATGCCAGTTAGAAACAGGAAGAACACACCAGATCCGGATTCACATGAAATATGCAGGACATCCAATTTTCAATGATGCACGATACGGAGGTGATGAAATCCTTAAAGGAACCACTTTTTCTAAATACAAACAGTTTGTTCAAAACTGTTTTAAACTGCTTCCCAGACAGGCACTGCATGCCAAAGAACTTGGATTTCACCACCCCGAAACCGGAAAGTGGATGCAGTTTGATTCTGAGTTGCCTGAAGACATGCAAGCGGTTATCCGGAAATGGAGGAGCTACTTATTGGGGCGCACCCAATTTTAAGGCGTTGTCTTGTAACAAATTATCGATTTTTCCGTAAATTTGAGTAAGGAATAACCTGATTTAATTTTGAAATTATCTGGAATATGGAGCGCAAGAGAATACCAGTAGCTATTATTGCCGGCGGAGACTCATCAGAATATGATATCTCTTTAAAAAGCGCTCAAAATGTACTGGATCATATTGATAAAAAACGTTTTGATGCCGAGATCGTGGAAATCCGTGGCCATCAATGGCAAGTAGTATCCTCAGGAGGAAAACGTTATCCGGTTAACCGCCATAATTTCTCATGGACACCGAATGGAAAAGAGAAGCACTTTGCTGCAGTGTTTAATGCTATTCACGGAACACCGGGCGAGAACGGGCTTTTACCCGCTTATTTCAAACTAATTGGTATTCCGGTGACCGGATGTGAATCTTTTGCCGGTGCCCTGACATTTAACAAATATTTCTGCAATCAATTTTTAAAACAGGCCGGTATCCAGGTAGCCAATTCGATTTTAATCCATAAATCACAACCCATCTCAACAGAAAACATTACAGCACATGTGGGATTGCCCTGTGTGGTCAAACCAAACAACGGCGGATCCAGTCTGGGTGCTTCACTGGTCACAAACACCGCTGATCTGCAAAACGCCATTGACCTCGCTTTTCATGAAGACCGGCAGGTCTTGATTGAATCCTGGCTTAATGGACCTGAAATTACCTGTGCAGTCATGCACTCCACAACAGAGACAATGGTCTTTCCTCTTACCCAGGTGATCTCTAAGAAAAAATTTTTCGATTACGAAGCCAAATACACACCCGGCATGGCCGATGAAATTACTCCGGCACCTCTACCGGAAAAACTAACCCGTTCGATTCAGGATCTTTCACTGAAAGTTTTTAACCTGCTCGATTGCCGTGGTGTTGTCCGGATGGATTATATCATCCAAAATGACACCCCCTACTTTTTGGAGGTGAATACTATACCCGGTCTTACCCGGGAAAGCATCGTACCTAAACAAGCCGGTAAATCCGGCTTAAGTCTCAAAGCACTGATCAGTATGCTTCTGGATGAAGCTATTGCGCGCTAGCTTAATCATTTAAATTCACGTTAACCATGGTTAGAAAGTTGTTCTTTCTGGCCATCCTCCTGCTTTCAGGAGGATTATTGCTTTCTTCCTGCAAAAAGGAAGAACCTTTGTCCAGCAAGAAGGAGATTCTATCCTTCCTTTTTGAGGCCAGTAAAAACAGTTCGCTGGACCAAAACGTCGTTGGAGTTGTCAACGGTACCGATATTACTGTAGACGTACCTTTCGGCAGCACGTTAAGTAACCTGACCCCAACGATCGAGACCTCTCCTCACGCCACAGTAAGTCCGGCTTCAGGAGTGGCCACTGATTTCACTTCACCGGTCGTCTATACCGTAACGGCAGAAGACGGGTCAACAAAACAGTTTACCGTAGTGGTAACCGTTGATCCTGCGCCATATATCGGTACCTGGAACGGAGGACCGATCGATTTCGGAATCGGATTGTTACATGTAAAACTCACCGTTACAGCTAACGGAGAGATGACTATGGAACTGCAGGAGTTATTGACCCAGACAACCAGTAACCAATCCATTAAGGGTACCTTTAACCCTAATGGTTTGGCCGGTGAAGATTTGCTTTTAAATCAAACACACCGCTGGATCGGTAACAACTGGAGTGAAGAAGCAAAGGAACGAACCGTCTGTTATTGCTTTACTAATCCGCCTAAAATGCGGTTTTATTATGCACTTGACTATCCCAAGACAGAATGGTGGTTCCAAATCGACCTAACCAAAGAATGAGAAAAAGCCTGCCGGTGGGCAGGCTTTTTCTTTTCGTCAAAATGTTTATAAGAATATTCCCATTCGTCGTATATTATTTTATTCAATGAAGTGGAGGTTACAGCTTCATGGATTGGTATGAAGATCATGAAGGATACAGGAACAATGATAATTTATATATCCGGTAAAAACTACTCCCAACCCTGACAGGAGCAGACCAGATGACGGTCGCCGTATGCATTGTCGATCTTACCGGTTACCGGCCAGAACTTATTTTCATGAATCCATGGAAGCGGATATGCTGCTTTCTGGCGGCCATAGGGATGACTCCAGGTATCATCACAGACATGTTCTGCCGTATGCGGTGCATTTTTCAATACGTTATTTTCAGCATCTGTTAAACCCATCTCAATATCACTGATTTCATGCCGGATAGCGATCATTGCTTCAACAAAACGGTCTAGCTCCTGTTTTGATTCACTCTCTGTAGGTTCAATCATTAAAGTCTCATGTACGGGAAACGAGAGAGTAGGTGCATGGAAACCGTAGTCCATCATTCGTCGTGCAATATCAGCAGTTTCTACGCCACTGGTCGGTTTGATATTTCGACAATCCAAAATCAACTCATGAGCCACTCTTCCGTTCTCTCCGGTATAGAGTACCCCGTAATGATCTTTAAGCAGGGCGGCCAAATAATTTGCATTCAGAATAGCCATTCTGGTAGCCTCTGTCAATCCATCCCCGCCTAACATCTGAACATAAGCATGAGAAATGGTCAATATCATGGCACTGCCATAAGGTGCTGCAGCCATTGCAGCACCTTTTTGCCCTCCAACCGGCATCACCGGGTGAGAAGGTAAAAATTCAATTAAATGGTCAGCAACGGCAATGGGCCCTACCCCGGGACCACCTCCTCCATGAGGAATACCGAATGTTTTGTGAAGATTCAAATGACACACATCCGCCCCGATTAATGCCGGATTGGTCAGTCCGACCTGGGCATTCATATTCGCACCATCCATATAAACCTGACCACCAGCCCCGTGAATCACTTCGATCATCTCTTTGATAGCCGATTCAAACACACCGTGAGTAGAAGGATAGGTAATCATGAAAGCAGACAATTGATGCCTGTATTGCTCGGCTTTTTCACGAAGATCGTTTATATCCACATTCCCGTTTTCATCACATTTGACTACCACCACTTTACCACCAACCATCACAGCACTCGCCGGATTGGTCCCGTGGGCCGATGAAGGAATTAATACGACATTCCTGTGCTCTTCGCCCCGGCTATGATGATAACGCTGGATCACCGTTAAACCCGAATATTCTCCGGCTGCACCCGAATTGGGCTGAAATGAGATGGCTTTAAAGCCGGTTATCTCACATAAAGCTGTTCCTAACTCATCAATTACCTGGTGGTATCCCGCTGCCTGGTCGGCAGGCACAAACGGATGAATGTCAGCAAAATCTGCAGAACTCAGCGCGAACATAGCACTGGCAGGATTGAGTTTCATCGTACAAGAACCCAGTGGAATCATTGAATGAGTCAATGAGATATCTTTTCGCTCCAGCTTTTTAATATAACGCATCATTTCGGTTTCTGAATGGTACCGGTTAAAAACCGGATGTGTCAGAAACTCACTATGACGTGCGAATTCAGGTTCAAAACCTGCTGAATCAACAATTTTTCCGATCGGATGAAAAGTTTGGCCGGCCACCTCAGCCATCAGCCTGACAAGCAGATTCACCTCTTCCAGGTCTGTGAGTTCATCGGTCGATATCCCAATGGTTTGATCCTCATAATACCGAAGATTGAACCGGTGATCAGTCATTTTTTGACGTAAGGCATTTATATCAACTCCGTCAGGCAGTACAAACCGCAGCGTATCAAAAAAGTCTTTATTCTCCTGAACATATCCATATTGCTGTAACTCCAATTCAAGTGTATGGGCTGTTCTGTGAATTTTTCCGGCAATTTCAAGCAATCCGTCTGCTCCATGGTACACGGCATACATCCCGGCCATGGTTGCCAATAATGCCTGGGCCGTACATATATTCGAGGTCGCTCGTTCGCGTTTAATGTGCTGTTCCCTGGTCTGCAGGGCCATCCTGAGTGCTTTGTGACCCTGTTGATCAATCGAAACCCCAATGATGCGACCGGGTATGTGTCGTTTAAGAGATTCACGGGTAGCAAAATAAGCAGCATGAGGACCGCCAAATCCCATCGGCAGGCCAAAACGCTGGGTGCTGCCCACTACAATATCTGCATTCCACTCCCCGGGAGGGACCAGAACCACTAATGATAAAAGGTCGGCAACCACCGTAACCAATCCCTCTTTCTCATGAAGCAGTTTCACTGTCTGACGGTAATCAAGTGCTTTACCGTCCCCGGCAGGATATTGTAAAATTATTCCAAACACATCATCCTCCACAGCAGTGTAACGAGCTTTACAGGTCTTTATCAGGATATTGAGCGGCAACGCTCTTGAACGTAATACTTCAAGAGTTTGTGGAAAAATATTCTCATCTACCAAAAGAACCGACGCACCCCGATTTACCAGTTCCCTGGAACGCACATGGTACATCATGACCATAGCTTCGGCGGCTGCAGTAGCCTCATCCAGCAGGGAAGCATTGGCCAGTTCCATCCCGGTCAAATCCATGACCATAGTTTGAAAATTGAGCAAAGCCTCTAAACGTCCCTGAGATATCTCCGCCTGATAGGGGGTATAAGAAGTATACCATGCAGGGTTCTCCAAAATGTTTCGTTTGACAACCGCGGGCATCAGTGTACCATAATAACCCATTCCGATTAAAGACCGGAATATTTTGTTTTTTCGGCCGATCTCGTTAATCCGTGCTACATATTTATGTTCCGGTAATCCCGGCTGCAGGTTGAGTGGGGTATCCATCCGGATGGATTCAGGAATTACCGAATTGATAAACTCATCCATATCAGAAGAGCCAATTACTTCAAGCATCTCTTTTACCTCATTCGGGCGCGGTCCGATGTGCCGGTAGACAAATTGTTCAGTATCCATTATCGTATAATTGAAGATATTTTCACAAATAAAGCGAAACCAATAAAAATTTCGAATGATTTTCTACATGTTTGAAAAATTTAATCGGTCTTTTTATCAATGTCACCTGATTCAACCAGGAAAGGATTTCCCGATTTTTCAGCCTCAATGGTTGTTTCGGAGCCATGACCACAAAGCATCCTCGTTTCACCGGGCAATGTAAGCAACTGGGTTTGTATGCCCCTGATCAGCTGATCAAAATCACCACCGGGGAGGTCGGTTCTGCCGTATGCACCAGATAATGACAATGATACTCATCAACCACTCCGGCAACCCCAGGAACATGATCGAAATGGCCATGTGTATTAATTACCATCTTCAATTGAATATTTCGATCCCGGATAAATTTATGGAACTGCTCAAACTCGGTGCTGGTATGCATAGCAGGATCTACAACGATCCCAATGCCCTCTTCATCAAATAATATCCAGGTATTTACTCCCAGCGGATTAAACCGGAATTGTTGAATCTGTATCATGTGGCGAACTTAATCATATTTAAAAAAGGACCGGGCACCTAAAAATTTTTGTCCCTGCCAAAGAAATAAATAATAAACCCCCTCCGGCAAATGATCTACCGGCCGGATCAGTGCACCGGAATTCCTGATCCAACCCGACTGAACTGTGCGACCGTCGGATTGAGTCATCCTGAAATACCATCCCTCATCACCTAACCGGTAACCTTCAACCGGTCTGATCTTAATCGAACTACCGGCAGGATTTGGATATAGAATAAAAGCCGGGAAATCAGTCATCTCCTGAACAGGAACGGTAAGTGTAAACCAATCGGGATAAGTAAGCAGAGAAATATGCCGGGCAATTGAATCAAAAATACCGACCGGAGGTGAAACCGGGTTGTAAACCATCGTCTGTACGGAAGCCATCCATCGATCCCGGTTTATCATTCCCCACCAGGTCCCCCAATCTGTTACCAATGTATCCTCTCTCAGGTATTGATTGGATAAACGGGCCAAAGCTTCCTGCAGCCAGACCTGCTGATCAACGTGAAGAAGTTCCCAAAGTTTATTTTCTTTTGATGAACGGGTTATTTCAGGGTGCATATTTAAATATCCCAACCAGTCAAACGGATCAGATAATAAACTATCCGTCAGAGGAGTAAGATTATCCTGCAGCTCTCCATAGACCTTATGACCCGTTATCGGATCCAGGCGGGTAATCAGATCCTCTTTTGAAGGAAGTGCACAGGAAATCCCCAATAAATTTTCAATCGGGAAAACCCCGTGACTGGCTTTCGGCCGACCAGTTGTCGCCCCTAAAAATGCATAGGGAGTTTGTCCGGCATCATACCATAACATTCCACCCACCGGCCAGGTATCCGGAGTTCTCGACTCCATCGGAGCATGGGTTATATGACCAAAAGCAATTCCGAATCCGGATTGATCTTCAACAGCCAGTAATATTTCCGGGTAGTCAAACTTGTTGTCCCGGAATTGAGGGCCGAGACCCGGATCAATGCCCTGAAGCCTGAATTGAAGACCGGATATCAACAACGAATCCATATCCGGTGGATGACTCACATAAAAGCCAAGTGGAATTTTACTAAGGTAATTGGATGCAATTAATGAAGTAGTATTACCCGGATCATTAATCCATACCGCCACCTGTGCTCCGGCTCCATAGGTTGAAATAAAACGATTGTCCAAAACAACTAATCGCCCTTTCCGGTATGTCACCAATCCCACAGTTACCTGACGGTCATATCGCTGCAGGTTAAAATGATTATTCTGTAAATAAAGCAGAGCGCAACCTTCAGCCTGCACTCCGATCAGATTATTAACCCACAGATTTTGACGCAGGATCAGGCGCTCATCCGGTTGGTGTGATATTTGGATTATACCACGGGTCAGATTTTCAAACCGGTTATGTGTAACGGTCACCTGCCCTCCCCAGATCAGAGCACCCACTCCAAGATATAACGGATCAAATGTGAATGTCCCAGCTCGATTCTCAAAAAGGCACGAATCAATTAACAGCTGTTTTGGCCGGTCTATCAAACACATTGTCACCGGTATTTCGCCCACCTCATAATGATTCAAACGGCGGGTTGTCATAAAAAGACAATGGTGAATAACCAACGAATCAGCCAGGGGCCGGCTAATCTCCAGTCCGGTTACATTATTGATGAATTCAATACCGGACAGGCTGTCCATAGCAGGACGATTGAGCTCCAGTGCTTTTCGTGCATTTTCGATAGTACCGTTTTTCAGGAATATACTACCTCCTTCAGCTATCCGGATTCCGGACCACAGATCCCCACACAGATTCCCGATTACACCATCATAAAGATCAAGTCGTCCACCCGGCTCTACAGTGACAGATGCATGATCCGGTAGCGACAGGTATCCTGTTACGGTGACATGCCCTCCCCGGCGAATCACCATATCACCATGGAGATACACCGTATCAGTAATCTGCCAGTGGGTATTTTGCGGGACTATCTGAATTGATCCGGGTATCCTATAGCAACTGTCATTCACCAGTACCTCGGCGATATTTCCGCACATACCACTGAGATATTCATGTATGATTTTAAACTGGCAGGCTGAAAGGGCAGAACCATACGACGGCCAGTAATCCATTATATTGTTGGAGGTTCCTTCAACCGGACAGCCATTATCGTCACAACGGTCACACTGATCTCCATGAGGACCACCTCTGAAATTATGAGACAATCCCATGGAATGGCCCAGTTCATGGATCAGGTTTTTGCCACATTCTTCAACTGCTTTAGTCCGATCCGTATGCTCGAAAGAGTAAAAATAACCGCGTACTGCGATATAGGTCTTATCACCCAGGGTGCTGTTAAACCCACCCACAATGGGATAGTTAGCACCGATCAAAACCGGGAGCGTTTGATATTTCTGCCGGTAAGTAAGAGTTGAATCCCGGTCGATATAACGAGAGCGCATATAATCTGCATGAATCTCTTCAGAACAATCCCAGGCATATGTGTCATGATGAAAAAACAGAGTGTCTAACCGGATCCTGACCTTTGCATCTCCAACATATGGGGATGGCACAGCCGGTTTGAGTGTATCCAGATGCCCCAACCTGTAATTAACCCATCCTACTACCTCGGAGAGAAATTCGAGGTGTGACGTATCATCCGGAATAAAATTCCCTGTCCCTTGATCATCATCGAAAACGTGAAAAGCCACCCTGAGTATTTTAATGTCCGAAACCTGAGAATCCATCGGCCAGGCCCGGGCAAGAAGCGCTCCACGGCCAATCGTCATCAGCAGTAACCACACTGTCAATATCCGCACTATAATGCTTCGTTGATCTGACCAGAAAGAGATCATGGTGATTTATATTTCTTCAATCAAGCTTTCCCTTTACGCATAGGAACAAAAACAAAGTACCCATGATGGGAGCTTTTAAAACTCTTTTCTCCGGTCCGGATAATCCGGGTCATGGTCTGGGCATTCGCACTTCCGGTAGGAGCTACCAGGATTCCGCCGATAACCAATTGACACAAAAGTAATTCCGGTATTTCAGGGATAGCAGCCGTAATCAATATTCTGTCAAAAGGAGCAAAAGCTGGTAATCCTTTATAACCATCCCCGTAAAAGAATTGAATATTCAGGTTCATTTTTTTTAAATAAACCTGCACATTAATAAAAAGATTTCGGATACGCTCCATAGTATATACCCGAGCTCCCATAGTGGCCAGCACAGCCGCCTGATACCCTGAACCGGTACCAATTTCCAAAACCTTCATATGTGGTTGTATCCCCAGTAATTCAGTCTGTTTAGCTACCGTATATGGTTGTGAAATGGTTTGACCCTCGGCAATCGGAAAAGCCTGATCAATATAGGCAAATTTCAGAAACGACGAATCCATGAAAAGATGTCTTGGAACCCGGTTGATTGCATCCAATACTGCTTCATCATGAATACCCTTCTCCCTGAGTTTTGATACAAGCTTTTTTCGCATTCCTTGATGCATGGGAGTATCTGCTGACATTTATTTATTACAATTTGCAGGATAAAAGTAACAGTTTTTATCCTGCCTTCATCCCGGCAGGACCATCAAAGTATTGTATGATAATTATTACTTTTGGAGATTAAACAACGCTAATATGAAACAATTGTCAACCCGCCTTTTCGGGATGATTTTCTTAATAGCCCTTCTTGGGTGTAATCTTATCAACCCCAAAGAAGAGATTCCGGCTTATATCCGGATTGATACGGTACAGGTTGTGGTGCATGACATTGATAAAGGATCAAACAGCCATAACATGAACAATATATGGATCAGTGTGGGTGGAGAAAATCTGGGTGTGTTTGAGTTGCCTGTTTTACTTCCCACTTATGATACCGGAATGCAAACTTTAACCATCCGTCCGGGCATCAAGCTTAACGGGATAGGAGCTTCACGAATTGCTTATCCATTTTTTAAGCCTTATGTTATTGATCTGGAGCTTTATGCAGGGAAAATACAAACCGTTACGCCGGTCACTACCTATAAATCCGAATGCGATTTCCGCTGGATGGAGGATTTTGAAGACCCGGGTGTATCGTTCAATTATCCTGATTATACTGATACGGTTTTTCAGAATCAAAACATGGTTGTTAAAGGAGGAAATTATTCAGGAGCTATTTTTCTCAACAAAAAGTCCAGATTTTTTGAAGCAACCAGCAGATATGATTTCGATCTCCCGCGTCATGCAGTTCCGATCATTCTTGAATTTGATTACCTCTGCACCAATTCGTTGGAAGTGGGTATGTATATTATCCAGGATGGTGCAGCCGTATGGAACCCTTTGGTAAAAATCAAACCGATGGATCACTGGAACCGCTATTATGTAGACATCAATACTACGGTTAATTCTGAGCCCAATGCCGATCTGTTCAGAATGGGTCTGAGAGCAGAATGGGATCAGCCCGACAGTCTCCCGTCAGTTATCTATCTGGATAACCTCAAATTAATTACTTTCTGATAATGAAGTATAAAAGGCAACGTGCCAAATATATTATTTCAGATTTTCTGGCTGCTGCCGCGAGTTGGACGCTTTTTTTTATTTTCAGGAAAATTTACATTGAACCGAAAAAGTTCGGTTACCCCATTCCGGTTGAATTTGACCATGCGTATTTTCTCGGCTTACTGATTCTGCCTGTATTGTGGGTTCTTTTCTATTATTCCACGGGATATTATAAAGATGTTTGGCGTAAATCAAGACTGAGTGAACTGGGGCAAACCATCGGTGTAACTTTTATTGGAGTTTTATTCATCTTTTTTGTGCTGATCCTGGATGATTTTATAAATTCCTATACCAATTATTATCTCTCTTTCTTTGTCCTTTTCGGCATCCATTTTATCCTCACCTATTTACCACGACTCACATTTACTACCATCTCAGCCCATAAAATACATCACAGAATCATTGGATTTCCAACTCTGATGATCGGTTCCAACAATAAAGCAGTTGCACTTTACCAGGAGATGAGTCAACAAAAAAAATCCACAGGCAATCAATTTGTCGGATTTGTAAATGTGAAAAAATACAACCGTTATCCCCTTGGGGATTATCTCCCTCATCTGGGTGATATTAAAAATATTCGTCCTATCGTTCAGGATCATAACATTGAAGAAGTAATCATCGCTATTGAAAGCTCTGAGCACGAACTGCTCCAAAAAATCATTAACCGGCTTGAGCCTGTACATGTGGTTATTAAAGTTATACCTGATATTTATGACATTTTAACCGGCATGGTTAAAATGAGATCGATTATCGGCACGCCGTTGATCCAGATCAGCCATGAACTGATGCCTCCGTGGGAAGAAAACACGAAACGCGTACTGGATGTTATTACTTCGTTTATTGCTATTGTCATCTTCTCTCCACTTTTTCTTTTTCTTGCTCTTGGCGTAAAACTCTCTTCAAAAGGGCCGGTTCTCTATTCTCATGAACGAATCGGCCGGTATGGGAAACCCTTCACGATCTATAAGTTCCGGTCTATGGTTCTTAATGCCGAAAAAGACGGAAGACCGTCCCTTTCAAGCAAGAATGACAACCGGATTACCTCATTCGGACGGTTCATGAGAAAAATGCGTTTAGATGAACTTCCACAGTTTTACAATGTATTGATCGGTGACATGTCGTTGGTTGGTCCCCGGCCGGAGCGTCAGTATTTTATCGAACAAATTGTAAAAAAATCCCCCCATTTCTATCACCTTCAAAAGGTACGCCCCGGAATCACTTCGTGGGGCCAGGTCAAATATGGTTATGCATCTAATGTGGATGAGATGATCGAACGATTAAAATACGACATCCTGTATATCGAAAATATGTCGTTGATTGTTGACTTAAAGATCCTCATTTATACCATCAAGACTGTATTACAGGGCAGCGGAAAATAGTCCGGATTTTTTTCTGCGGGATTTACTAATTTTAACACATAACTAATCAATAATTGTTATGTCTGGCACAAAGAGAAAATTTGCAGTTGTATTATCAGGATGTGGTGTAAATGACGGATCCGAGATTCATGAAGCCACCATGACCCTTCTGGCTATTCACAGGGTTGATGCTGAATACGAGGTTTTTGCTCCGGATATGATGCAATACCATGTCATCAACCATTTGACCGGTGAAGAGATGAATGAGTCTCGAAACGTACTGGTAGAATCTGCCCGGATCGCCCGCGGAAAGATTAAACCGCTGAAAAGTTTCAGGGCTGAATCATTTGACGGACTGATATTTCCGGGAGGTTTTGGTGCAGCTAAAAATCTCAGCACGTTTGCATTTGAGGGAGAGCAAATGACAGTACACCCTGATGTTGAAAAAGCCGTTCTATCCATGCATCAGGCCGGGAAACCAATAGGAGCTTTATGCATTTCTCCTGTGATTCTGGCGAAAGTACTGGCCGGAGTAAAAGTAACCATTGGACAGGATCCTGCAACTGCGACCGCTATCCAATCATTAGGTGGGATTCACAAAGCTACTAATCACCGGGAAGTTGTAATTGATAAGGCCAATAAAATAGTAACCAATCCCTGTTACATGCTGGATGCCAATTTGGTTGATATTGCTGAAGGCGCCGAAAACACGGTCAGGTCAATGATAGAACTAATGTAAAATTTACTGTCCACCGGTTATATCAGCCCACGTTCAATATACCCGACCAACTCTTCAATCAATCGGTCTTTCCCTTGAGGATCATAAGCGGATTTAAGATTTGATCCGAAAAGGCGTGCCATAGCCTGCCAGAAAAAGGCGCTGAATGATCCTCTGTAATGATCTATCCAGTAATAGGTGGTTTTTGAAGTCTGCCGATCAACCAGTTTAAAGAGCAATTTACCCTGTGTCACAGTCATTTTACGCATATCCTGTTCATATACACCCCAGAGAGAATCTTCAACGCGATGGATATAGTTTCTTCTCTCTTTATCAGTTTTTATGTTCACTAAATGGCGGTCAACATCCTGAATAGTGGCAGAAACAATTTTCGAATAAGGCAACACTTTTTTCAGGTTATAAACCAGTCTCCAGTACCTTCTCTCCTGCCACCGGTTTTTAAAATGCCTTGGAGGCAGAATGGCAATCTCTTTCAGTTCAATGTGCGGCAGGGTATCATTTTGCCAAATCTGTCCCTTCAGTACCGTATCTTTCTTTCTTGTTTTATTTACCTGAGCCGGTACAACCTCAAAATAAAGAGATAAAATCAGGAAAAACCATACGGATGACTTCATAGCAAACATCCGTTCAATTTTTATGCCATACATCAGGCCGGATCAGGCCATCGCTTCCTGGACCAAACGAGCTGACTCTTCAAGAGTTATGGCAGAAAAAACTTTCAGTCCCGATTGGTCAATAAGCTTCTTACCCTCCAGGGCATTGGTTCCCTGAAGACGAACAATCACCGGCACCGGAATGGTGCCAAATGAATGATAAGCATCCACTACACCCTGGGCTACGCGGTCACAACGGACAATTCCCCCGAAAATATTAATCAGTATTGCCTTTACGTTGGGGTCTTTCAGAATGATTCTGAAGCCTGCTTCTACGGTAGTAGCACTGGCCGCTCCACCTACATCGAGAAAATTGGCCGGATCACCCCCTGAAAGCTTAATCATATCCATCGTGGCCATCGCCAGTCCGGCACCATTGACCATACATCCCACGTTCCCATCCAGTTTAACAAAATTCAGATCATAAGAACCGGCTTCCACTTCTGCTGGATCCTCTTCATGAATATCTCTCAAATTCTGATAATCCGAATGCCGGTAAAGGGCATTATCATCAATATTAACCTTGGCATCTACAGCCAGGATCTGCTCATCCGAAGTTTTAGCTACCGGGTTGATTTCAAGTAAAGAAGCATCTAAAGCCACATAAGCACGATACAACCTGATCACAAATTTGACCATATTTTTATAAGCCGTACCTTTCAGTTTGAGATTAAGTGCTACACGACGGGCCTGGAAATTCTGAATACCCAACCCCGGATCAATCTCCTCGGTATAAATCAGATGAGGCGTTTCTTTAGCGACGGACTCAATATCCATTCCTCCTTCGGTAGAGTACATAATAACGTTTTTCCCACTCTTTCGATTTAGCAGAACACTGATATAAAACTCCTTCACATCAGTAACCCCGTTACTGTTAGGATAATACACATCTTTTTGGATCAATACTTTACGAACCAGTTTGCCGGCAGGGCCAGTTTGAGGAGTCACCAGGGTCATCCCCAGAATTTGTGCAGCCTTCTCACGCACCTCATCGAGTGATTTGGCAACTTTAACTCCACCCCCTTTACCGCGGCCTCCCGCATGAACCTGAGCTTTCACCACCCAGATTCCCGTACCGGTCTCTTTCTGCAATTTCGCAGCTGCCTCTACAGCTTCATCAACCGTCTCAGCCATAATGCCTCCGGCAACCGGAACATCATATGC
>JAGHDB010000168.1 GCA_021160155.1 Bacteroidales bacterium
AATCTCCCGGATGATCTTGGCAATCCACCGGACCGCTTCATAGACATCCCTGAAAATAAGATTACTAATTTAATCTTCCTTCGAAGACCTGTGCTTTTTCAAACATACGATTTAAACTCTTAAACTTCCTCACGTTCTTCCACCTTTTCCCTATCTTGCTTTTTCAAATCAAACAGGTTTAATCATATCCCATGAAACGCAGAAAATTCATCAAATCATCAGCCATTGGTGCGGCATTGACTATGGTGCCCGGTATTCCGGTATTTGCCGGACCTTTTGACCAGAATGATTACCAGAAATATGTGCCACTCGATAAAAAGCTGGATCCCCAATGGGTGGCTTCACTGTTTGCCCGGGGTGTGAAGGAGACCTATCATGATCCGAAAGCCCTGGATCACATTGGAATGCCGGTAGGGGGACTGTTTTCGGGAACGGTCTATCTCTCAGGTGACGGCCGGCTCTGGCTCTGGAATATCTTTAATCGTGACCAGGAGGGGATTGAACCACGGGAAATCGAATTTCACGGCCAGAAAGTGTCTACCCGCAGCGGGGCCAATTTTATTGATCCGGCAAAACCTTATTTTCCTTTTCGTCAGGGGTTTGAACTGAATGTCAATGACCGGGTTTTTTCAATTGATCAGAAAGGATTCAATGATATTACCTTTGATGGCCGGTATCCTATGGGCAAGATCTCCTACCGGGATAAAAACTGTCCGGTTGCGATTGATCTCGAAGCCTTTACTCCGTTTATTCCGCTGAATGTGGAGGATTCATCCCTGCCGGCTACTTGTATGTTTTATAGATTGCATAATCCGACCGACCGGCAGATTGAACTGATATTGAGTGGGTTTACAGAGAATCCGGTTTGTATTGATTCCGGTGCAACTCATAACGGGACACGGATAAACCGGGTAATACGAACGAAAAAACTGGCGGCTATTGAGTGTTTGGCTGTGGCCCCTCCCCAGGCGAAACCACTCAATGACCTGCGTGACTTCGGGACTTTCACCCTCACTCTTCTGGATCCCGGAGCATGTCATCTTACTGCAACGGAAGAGGGATTACCGGTTGATGAAGCTATGATAGGAAACCTTGCCGGATCACTTACCGGACGGATATCAAAAAAGATCACGTTACAGCCCGGTGAAAGCCGGGAGGTGCGTTTTCTCTTCACCTGGCATTTCCCCAATTTCTACGGACGGGATTTTAAAGGGGTACGGGTAGGACATTCATACGGAGCACGCTTCAAATCGGCCAGGGCAGTGGCTCAATATATCGCCGGCCACCAGAAACAACTCATCGATAAAACGCGCAAATGGGTGCAAACCTGGTACGATTCGACATTACCCTACTGGTTGCTTGACCGCACCATGGCCAATACCTCTACATTGGCTACTACCACCTGCTACCGTTTTGAAGATGGCCGGTTTTGGGCCTGGGAGGGAATCGGCTGCTGCACCGGTACCTGTACCCATGTGTGGCATTATGCCCAGGCGGTCGGAAGGCTTTTCCCGGAGATCGAACGCGATCAGCGCGAGCGGGTGGATTTCGGGATGGCATTGCACGAAGATGGCGTGATCGGGTACAGAGCTTTGCTTGACAGCTCAATGGGACCGGCATTTGACGGTCAGTGTGGCAGGATACTCGGAGTGTACCGTGAACATCAGATGTCAACCGATGATCGCTTTCTTAAGCGGATCTGGCCACAGGTAAAAAAAGCGATGGATTATATGATCCGTAAAGATGCCAATGATGATGGAGTCATCGAGGGCGCTCAACCCAATACCCTGGATGCTGCTTGGTATGGCAAAATCAGTTTTATCACTTCACTGTACCTCGCTGCCCTGGAAGCCGGATACCGGATGGCCTCTGAAATGAATGATATAGAATTTATGAAACGCTGCAGGCGGATTGCCGATGAGGGTAAGGAAAATATCCTGCAAATGTTCAACGGAGAATATTTTTACCAGATAGAAGATACTGCCCATGCCGATGTGATTGGAGTGGGTAAGGGATGTTATATCGATCAGGTATTCGGGCAGACCTGGGCGCACTGGGTAGGGATGGGTACTATTTTCGATCGCGAAAAACAACTCGCCGCCCTCAGGTCGCTTTGGAAATACAATTTCGTTCCGGATGTCGGTCCGTTCCGTGAGCACTTCAAAAGGGGTCGCTGGTATGCCCTGGCCGGAGACGGAGGGCTCATCATGAGCTCCTGGCCCAAAGGCGGGAAGAGTGCCCAATGGGAGAAACAGTGGCAATTCATGTACTTCAACGAATGTATGAGCGGATTCGAATGGCAGGCTGCTGCCCACATGGTCTATGAAGGTTTGGATCAGCCGGATATACTGCAAAACGGACTGGCGGTCAGCCGGGCCATTCACGATCGCTATTCTGCCCACCGGCGTAATCCTTATAATGAGATCGAATGCTCGGACCATTATGCCCGTGCCATGGCCAGCTATGGCGTTTTTCAGGCTGTCTGCGGATATTATTTCCACGGTCCGAAAGGAGTGATTGAATTAATCCCCCGGTTGATTCCTGAAGATTTTAAAGCTCCATTTGTGGCTGCCGCAGGATGGGGAACATTCACTCAAAAAAGAACTTCCGGTTCTCAGATACAAACTTTTACAATTCATTACGGACAACTTCGGTTGCAACAAATCCGGATGCAAATACCGGAAGGGAAAATACCGAAAGAGGTAAGTCTTCAACTGGATGGGAAGCACCGGGCAATTAAAGAATGGGCCATCCGGGATCAGCGCCTGATTGTATCATTCAAAGAAATTGCCATACATGAAGGCAGTGAGTTGAAAATCTCCGTAAAGATTTAACTTAAATGAGCTACTTGCCATTGTAAGGAGCATCAGCAAACCTTAAATTTTAAATATAATGGAAAAGATTATCCACTTCATTCTAATAATGATATTATTTGCCGGTAGCCTGGCATCGGCTCAAACCTATCTTGGCCTTTCTGATAACATGGAACCGGCATCTGGCGCCAATATTAAGATCATACAGGGCGATTATCAGGTGGATGATGTCAATGAAAACGGAATCATCCGGATGAATTACAC
>JAGHDB010000326.1 GCA_021160155.1 Bacteroidales bacterium
ATTTCAAAATTCCCGGGACCTGATCCGGATTTACTACAACCGGGTACTCTTTGCCAATCATTATTTTACTTTTGACCGGGCGGGATGGAAATCCGACCGGGGAATGATCTATATCATCATGGGTCCGCCTGAAGAGGTGATCCGCGATGAAATGTCAGAACAATGGGTTTATAAATCACTGGAAGCCAATCGAAAATATATTTTCAAATTTACCCTCCGCAATAACTCCCTGGGTTCGTATGATTTTATTTTGAACCGTAACGAAGATTACCGGGTCATCTGGCAAATGGCAATCGATTCATGGAGAAAAGGGAAAATATTCAGCCTGTAGTATGAAAACAAAATATTTGTATGGATTTCATCCCTGCCTTGAAGCTATCCGCTCTGGACATCCGATTGAACGGGTATTTCTTAAAAAGGGATTGAACGGGGAGTTATTTCAGGAGGTTTTTCATCTGATCCGTAAACAGGGGATCCCCTATCAGTTTGTTCCGGTTGAGAAACTAAACCGGATTACCGGGAAAAATCATCAGGGTTTAATTGCTGTCGAAGCACTTATTGAGTATCAGCCGCTTGAAGAAGTGGTAGCCCGGGTATTTGAATCGGGCAATGATCCTCTTATATTGCTATTGGATGGAATCACCGATGTGCGTAACCTGGGTGCTATTGCCCGTTCTGCCGAAGCAGCCGGTGTGAATGCTCTGGTACTCCCTGAGAAAGGAAGTGCCGCTATTAATGCCGATGCCCTGAGAACTTCATCTGGTGCCTTGTATATGTTGCCGGTTTGCCGGACTCCTGACCTGCTACAAACCGTCAGATATCTGAAAACATCCGGAATAAAAATTTTTGGAGCAAGCGAGAAAGCAAATGCTTTACATTATCAGGCGGACCTTACCGGTCCGCTTGCCCTGGTAATGGGAGCCGAAGATACCGGTATCAGTTACGGAATGATAAAAGAGCTGGATCAGCAGATCAGGATCCCACTAGCCGGCAAAATGGAGTCGCTTAATGTTTCGGTAGCTGCCGGTGTACTTCTGTTTGAGATTCTCCGGCAAAGAAATGCATAGGAAAAGTTACAAAAGAGCCTGTTCCCACTCTTTCATGGCTTGGTCAAGTTTTTTTTGCAGCTGCTGGTAAGTGGTAAAAGGATCCGGATTTTGTCCCGCCCGGAGTTGTTCAGGATCAGAGAGTAACTCCTCAAGTTTCTTTAGCTCCTCTTCGTAGTGTTGAATTTTATCTTCAATCTTTTTAATGCGGTTTGCTTTCTTTCGCTGCAATTTCTCACGCGTTTTACGAGCTTCATAACTCTCTTTCCCGGGTTTTGAAACTATTGTTTTCCCGGGATCTTTCTGACTTCTCTGTCTTCGTTTTGATCTCTGTAAAACATCCGGTCTTTTTTTATTTAAAAATTCGAAAATATCTCCCGGATGCTCTTTGATATGACGGTTTGTAAATTCAAATATCCTGGATACCAGTTCGTCCAGAAAATCCCGATCGTGTGAGACCAGTATCAGAGTACCGTCAAAACGGATCAGGGCCTCTTTCAGAATTTGTTTTGAGCGCAAGTCAAGATGATTGGTAGGTTCGTCAAGAATCAGCAGATTTTTTGGTTCCATCAGCATGCAGGCCAGTGCCAGTCTGGCACGTTCACCCCCGGATAATACGGATACCTTTTTATCTACTTCATCACCACTAAACAGAAAAGCGCCCAGTATATCGCGTATCCGGGAGCGGACTTCACCCGATGCTATATAATCCACGGTTTCCAGGATGGTTTTTTGTGGGTCAAGCAGATCAGCTTGGTTTTGAGCATAGTAACCAATCTTTACCTGATGTCCGATGCGGCATTTACCCCGACAGGTAATATCACCCGTGATGATCCTGGTGAGCGTAGTCTTTCCTTCTCCGTTTTTGCCTACAAAAGCAACTTTTTCTCCACGCAGCAGGGTCAAATCAACCTGATCGAGAACCTGCAACTTATCAAATGACTTGGATACATTTTCAATTTCAAGTACGATCTTTCCGGAATGTGGCGCCGGAGGAAACTGAATATGTATGGACGAACCGTCAATCTCATCAATCTCAATTCTCTCCAATCTGGCCAGCTGCTTGATTCTGGATTGTACCTGTACGGCCTTGGTTGCTTTATAACGGAACCGTTCGATAAACTTTTCAGTATCTGCAATCATCTTTTGCTGGTTTCGGTAAGCTGCCATCTGTTGCTCATGCCGCTCTGCGCGGAGTTGTAAAAATTGAGAATAGGGAACACGGTAATCATACAGTTTACCCAGGCTAATTTCGGTAGTCCTTTGAGTGACTCGGTCTAAAAAGGTCAAATCATGTGAGATTAATACAACTGAGCCGGTGAATCCGGCCAGGTAATCCTCGAGCCATTGAATAGACTCGATATCAAGATGATTGGTAGGTTCATCCAGTAACAGTGCATCCGGTTTTTGAAGCAGGATTTTTGCCAGTTCAATTCTCATCCGCCATCCTCCTGAAAATTCGGATGTATGGCGATTGAAATCACTTCTTGAAAATCCCAGTCCGGTCAGTGTCTGCTCAATTTCAGCCTTCCTTTGCCTGCCGCCCAGCAGTTCGTAACGATCACTCTTTTCACTCAGCATGGTAATTAACTGATGATAGCTGTCTGTTTCATAATCCGACCGCTGGCTCAATTCAACAGTCAATGCTTCAATCTCTTTTTCAAGAGAGGTTACTTCCTGAAAGGATTTTTCGGTCTCTTCAAACAGGGTGACCGTATCATGGTATTTCATGTGCTGGGGCAAATATCCCAGTTTGAAATCACGGGGAAGAGTAACTGCTCCTTCTGTGGGGCTCTGGATACCGACAATCAATTTAAGAAGCGTGCTTTTACCTGCTCCGTTCTTTCCAACCAGTCCGACCCGCTCACGCGGACCGATAACCAGGCTGATTCCGGTAAACAATTCAAAACTGCCAAATCGAACCGTAACCTGATCGAGAGAAATCATAGACGGTAAGGTTTCAGATGATAATTGTATCCCCACATCAAGCCATGAAGAGGTTCGCGTGTGGTTGTGGCTCCAACAATCTGGTTCACCGGACCGGAGTAATGTGTGGCAATCAGTTTTTTAACAGACATAATACGTGATCTGTAATGTTCCGGCTGAATACCTGACGGTCCGCCCCAGGCGCATATAAGGTAATCCGTGGATTGTAAATATTTTATAAACCAGGAGTCGTTTTCAGGGCCGATTCCTGCCTGTGTGCCCTCCTCATTCATCCATTTGCTCAATTCACTTGCGTCGGTTGCCCGGTATGCAAAAAGATTCAGGATTTGTAATTTATTACTGTTACGAAACCGCATCCAAACAAAGGTTTCGACTTTACGAATGGTCGCATCCGATCGCTTCTCGTCAGCAGAACTGGGGTTTTTAAGGATTACCGTGACACATTTATCCCGGTTAGCCGGAATCAGATTCTGTCTGTAGCTCATTGACAGGGTATACCGGTAACGCAAATCCGGTGAGAAATCTGCACGGATAGATTTCTTTTCTATCTCCTGAAAATGATCTACTTGTCTTCCTAATCTTGCCATATTTGATATTTCGGCAAATTTAGGCAATCTTCGGGATTCTGTTTATTCCGCGCTGAGCGGAGCATGGAATTTTCAGTATTATGAGTAAAAAGAAGCCCAAAATTATTCTTAAACACCTTACTGTTGAATCTGTTGCAGCGGAGGGCAGGGCGATTGCCCGGTATGATAACCGGGTTATTTTCATCCCGATGGTGATTCCGGGTGATGTGGTGGATGTCAGGATTATCCGTAAGCGAAAATCGTATTGGGAAGGTCAGGTGGTGCAACTGATTCATCCGTCTCCCGACCGGCAGAAACCGGTTTGCGCCCATTTTGGGGTGTGTGGCGGATGCAAATGGCAAATGCTCCCTTACGACAAACAACTTCAGTTCAAAGAGCAACAGGTAACGGATCAGCTTTCCCGGATCGGGAAAATGGAACTTCCCGGGATCACTCCGATAATTGGTGCAGAACAAACGGAATTCTATCGTAATAAACTCGAATTTACTTTTGCACACCGAAGATGGTTTACTGCTGAAGAACTTGCGGATGCGGGTGAATTACAGGATGAGCCTGCCCTGGGCTTTCATGTCAGAGGCCGGTTTGATAAGGTAGTGGACATTGCCAAATGTTGGTTACAACCGGATCCCTCCAATGCCATTCGAAATGAAGTGAAAACATATGCACTGTCAAAAGGGTTGACTTTTTTCAACCTCCGGGAGCAAAAGGGTTTTTTGCGTAATCTGATTATCCGGACCACCACTACCGGCGAGGTGATGGTGGTAGTGATTATGGCTGAAGAGTCTGAGCCGGAGCGCGAAGATCTGCTTGAATATATAAAATCCAGATTTTCTGATTTAACTTCCCTGATGTGGGTTATTAATCCGAAAGCCAATGATACGATTTTTGATCTGCCGGTTCATCTGAGCTATGGGCGTGATCATCTGATTGAAAAGATAGAGAACTTATCATTCAAAATCGGGCCGAAATCCTTTTTTCAGACCCATACCCGACAAGCCACCAGGCTTTATCAGGTTGTCAGGGAGATGGCTGACCTGAGTGGGGAAGAGGTGCTTTATGATCTCTATACCGGAACGGGTACTATCGCTTTGTTTTTAGCTTCCCGGGTTAAAAAAGTTGTGGGTATCGATTCGGTACCGGAGGCTGTGACAGATGCCCGGGAAAATGCGGAATTAAATCATGTGGCTAATGCTTCTTTCTTTTCGGGGGATATAAAAGAGGTGCTGGATGAACGATTCATACAACGTGAAGGAGTACCGGATGTGGTTGTTCTGGACCCGCCGCGGGCCGGGATACATCAGCATGTAGTGGAGGTACTGCGTGCAGTACATCCCGCCCGGATTATTTATGTAAGCTGTAATCCTGCAACCCAAGCCCGTGACCTGGCTTTAATGGCTGATCTTTACCGGATTGTTGCGGTACAACCCGTGGATATGTTTCCTCATACACATCATGTAGAGAATATCATCAGACTGGATCAATACTGAGTATCAATGAATACAGAACCTTGAAATTTAATAACCGAAAATTAAATTAAATCATGAGTAACGTTTCACAGGTATTTAAAAAACTCCCGGCCCCTTTCTGGTGGGCTAATGTGATGGAATTGTTTGAACGGTTGGCCTGGTATGGTATGTTTATTCCACTGGCACTCTATTTGACAGGATCAACTGATACGGGAGCCTTGGGATTCAGTCAGGTACAAAAGGGTACTTTAATGGGAACCGTCGTGGCGGTACTCTATTTTCTGCCGGTGATCACCGGTGCCATTGCAGATAAGTTCGGTTTTAAGAAGACACTGGTTGTTGCGTATGTGATTTTATCCAGCGGGTATTTTGTGATGGGTCAGGTACATTCATATGCTCCGGTATTTCTGGTTTTTCTTTGGGTGGCGCTTGGTGCGGGATTATTCAAGCCGGTAGTGCAGGCCACTGTGGGTAAAACCACTGATAAGGATACTTCATCAATCGGATTCGGGTTTTTTTATATGATTGTCAATGTGGGAGCATTTATCGGTCCGGCTTTAGCCTCTTTTCTGAGAGGATTCAGCTGGAGTTATGTATTTACCATGTCTGCTATTGCCATCCTGTTAAACCTGCTGATCGTGCTGATTTTCTTCAAAGAACCCAGTCGTGAACGAAATATGGATTCTTTGGGAAAGGCGATTTTGCAAATATTCAAGAATATTTTAATCGCATTAAGCGATTTGAAATTCCTGGTTTTCCTTGTTCTTATTATCGGGTTCTGGACCATGTATAACCAGCTTTTCTATACTCTGCCGGTTTTTATTGACCAATGGGTACATACCGGTCAGATGTTTGAAGCATTGCACAGGTTCTGGCCCTGGCTGGCCGGTGCGGTGGATACACAGCACGAAGCCCGCGTGGCATCTGAGATGCTGGTTAATACAGATGCCCTTTTTATTGTCTTTTTTCAAATACTGATCTCTTCCCTGGTGATGCGATGGAAACCGCTTAATGCCATGATCAGCGGTATGTTGGTTTGTGCTTTCGGTATGTCTCTGACCCTGTTGACCCAAAACGGATTTTTTCTGGTTACTTCGATTTTCATCTTCGCGGTAGGGGAAATGTCATCATCACCCAAAATATCGGAATATGTAGCCAGGATAGCTCCTAAAGATAAAATAGCCCTCTATATGGGATGCTCTTTTTTACCGCTGGCAGGAGGCAATTTCTTTGCCGGTATGATATCGGGTGGGGTGTATCAGAGATTATCAGATAAGATAACACTGTTGCAGCAGGAGGTGGCTGTACGGGGATTGGATATTCCTTCAATCAGTGATCATTTTACGCAGAACCAATATATTCACCGGGCGGCTGAATTAATGGGGATGAATAACCGGCAATTAACCGATTACCTCTGGCAACAATATCATCCGAATCGTATCTGGCTGGTTATTTTTGGTATCGGTATCGGTACTGTTATTTTAATGTATCTTTATGATAAACTTATGCTTAAGAGCATTAAAGCCTGATATTGCATTTTATCGGGGATTCTGTGGGCCAGTGCCTTTATTTGTGAAATACTTTTTCTGATCGCCTGTACCCTTTTTTGTTTTCATGCCAGTCGGTTTTTTCACGACCGCCTGACTCGGCCCATTCGATAAAGTAAACATAAGCACTGTCAACCGGCGCTTTTTCAACAGGATAATCGAATGAAGAGGAGATTTCCATACCGAAAGGCAGGTTGGTGGCTGTTTGATAGTAACGGGCCCCTCCAACGGTATCACTCACATCATCTCCTGATCCCAGAAGGCTCCGGTCCATCAAATCAGTGGGTTCCTGGCCATGCAGGTGGACTTCGCGACCGCGATTACCATTTACGAATATGAACGGGTTATAAGGAGGTAAACCGGCTTCCGTTGCCGGGATGGGAGAGGTTAAATGAATTTCAAAATTGATCTCAACCGGATCCAGATACTTATCTGTTTCGCGTGTATTAACATAAGCATAACCGGGATTGATCAATATATTGTAAGCATCCTCGAAAAGAATGATCACTGCTTTATCCTGACCGGCCTCCGTTCCGTTGGATCTGTAATTGATGAGATCTCCATCGGGTGTGAGGCCGGATATAGAGGCAACCTGATCGTAATTAATTGGCATGGCGATCCCGAAACCGTTATGGAATGAGCCGCCGATGGCCCTAAGAATAACCTTGCCGGCAATCGAAACTACTTTGTTCTGTGCATTGGTGATTTCATTGAAGCGGCAGTCAAGCACCAGGTCATTAAAGTCATAGTCCCCTTTATAGGGCCAGAGGTCTTCAAAGGCCAGAGAGAAATAGCTGTCAGATCCCGGAAAATAATTATTAAAAGCTTTATTCGGATCATCGGGATAATCCTCATCCGTGTCATTAATGCCATCCCCATCACTGTCGGGATTACTGTCGTAGTTGGTCGTGACATTATCTATATAAAAAGGATCCTGAGTGTTTTTGTCCTGGAAAACCAGCCGGATATAAGTAGTATTATTGGGTACAACCCCACTGATCAGGATGTTTTGCCACCCTTTGGGATTCTTCAGGTTCAGGTTGACAGTGACCTGCTTTTTCTTTTTCCACTTTGAGTCGTAAAAAAAGAGCCAGGTTTTCATTTTAACTCTGCTGCTGGTTGGTGAGATCAGGTCAAAAGTGACTTCAAATTCTCCCTGGTCACTCCATTCAATTACCTGTGTAACTTCAGCATACCTTCCATTGCTGCTTTGCCCCAGTTTTAAAGCATTATTTCCTTCATACGCTTCAATGGTCACCGGTACATGATAGCGGATACTCCGGTACCAGTTGCCGTCAACGGATTTTACTTTTGTATAACTGGTGACAGTTCCCAGGAAATCGCTGCTGAAATCCGCGTTTCCGAAAACAGAGGATCCGGTTTCATGCAATGCTTTGAACGGACTGCCTTCAGATTCTAAATCCTCGATCTCAAGGTAATCCAGGTCATTTTCTGAATCGGGATCGTCAAAGGCTACGGTCATGTGCAGTGTGCCCAACGAGGCCCAGGAGTAAATTTCTTTGTAATTACCGGTCAATGGCAGATAAACAATCATTTTGCCGAAATCAACCGGAACTTTATAATAGAGTTTCGTTTGCTGGTTTTGGATAATACCGCGGGTAAGGACATGGTGGAGAGAATCAAGCAGGTAAATAAAATGGCCATCAAGCGTTTCAACCGTATCACCCGTGAGCTCCAGTTCTACGTTCAGATCCACTTTGTTTGACAAGGTCCAGTTGAAGTATCCCGGAACTTCCGCAGTATTGAGCGTTTTGGGTAGTTTGAACGGATTAAAAAAGATGTCATTACTGCAGGATGCCAACAGTACCGGCAGTAAAATCACCATCCAGCTTAATTTATTGAATCTCACGGTAATAATTC
>JAGHDB010000401.1 GCA_021160155.1 Bacteroidales bacterium
GGTTAAAGATAGTCAGAATTTCAGGTATTCGATAGTTAAGCGGAGATCCAGCAATCCGTCAAATGAGGGTTGATAAGCCGGATCACCCATCACGGATGACAAGACATGAAGCAATTCGTCTTTAGTTACTTCACCCTGGTAATGCTCCACAATGAACTGTCGGTCTGAATTAATACGGAATGTAAACTCCATTATATGAGACAGATAAATCAAAAAACCAAAATAAGAAGAAAGTAACATTCTGTTAGAAACCTTTTGACAAACGGAATATAATTATGTAAATACTCAGTTGGGTTACCGGACAATAAATCCCGATTTACCGGACCACCATTTCCCGGTTTCGTCAAAACCAAAAACGGAAATCCAGTATTTTCCGGGTTTGTCTTGTACAGTAAATTGAACATGGTGGGTTGAAGAGGGTTGACCCTCCTTCCATAACAGGATAGGGTCTAACATAGGTAAAGTTGGAACTTTTAATACCGGGACTGCAAATATTGAAGTACCCGAAGGTTTAGGAAGATCAACGGTTGACAAAATAGCATACGGGGGGAGATCTAGTCCGGCATAATCAAAATTTCGTGATATGAAATTGACAATGGATGAGAATATCCCGTCGCCATGAATATAGAGCTTGTTTTTTAATTCAATGGTCCTGATCCTGTCAGGGGGCAGATCCATCAGTTCATTATGCCGGGTAAACGGGATTCCATCCAGCAAGACTAATGTTTTATATCCATCACCGATTGAATTTTGAGGGTACACATGAATAGAATAATTGGCTCCTTTTTTTCTGATATAAACATCTGGAACTACTTCGAAAATTATTTCACGCATATTAGCCAGCTTGATGTAATCATCAATGTGGATCACTCTTTCGGGGGGACTAAAAAAAGTTTTTTTCTTTGGCAGGAGTACCGGTTTCACCGGCACGACTGTTTTACCCGGATTATAAATAGTTTTTAGCTGCAAGTCGATTTCTCTGTTTTTAATGTATTCCAGTTCATTGGGAGTCAGGCTGAATTCAGGCTGTATCATCTTATTGACACGGGTATCATATTGGGGGGTTACTTTAATAATCCAATCGGGGTTGGGCTCAGTAGTGAAAGTGAGAATATAATCTCTTGGTTCTGTGACATCCGGAAATGAGAAAATAAAAATCCCCTCTTTATTCGTAGTGGTTGCGTCAAACGAATTATCGTTCAGGATTGTCAGGCCCAATGTCACCGATGCAACTCCCTGTCCGGTTGACTGATTAATTACTCTGCCGCTGAGAATTCCTGCTTTTGTTTCGGGGAAATAAGCAGGGGTGGTTGTATTAAAAAAACCTTTAACAGTTTCATCCGGGTAGTGATGATTTTGCATCCACCGTTCGAATGCTGTTTTTTCAGCAGGTATTTGTGCATTGAATGACCAGCCAGGTAACCCCGGTATATAGTTGGTATTTGTAGTACCAGGTTCTTTAAGAGCAACCAGTATTTGCAATCCTGAAGCAGTTTTCTTAAAGAATTTGTCCGGTAGCGTATAATTGAAATTTGCCTGCCTCCGAATGGGATAGTGTGTCTGAGATTGAGTAATTGTTATGCTCTGATTTCCGGGATGATCACCCGACCACAGTTTTCGTGCGAGGATTTTATTTTCATCATTCAAAATTGAGATTTGAACAATTCCGGAAGGGATATTCTTTTTTGGGATTGAAAATGTCAGTGTTCCGTTATCGATGCTTTTCCTGTCAAACCAGTACCAGGTGTAAGAACGGTGCACCAGCATCTTGGTTTTTGTATGATCGGGTAATTCTGAGCCGGTCATTTGAACCTGAAGTTGACCGGTTGTTTCCCGGATTTGAAGGTTGGATGCATGGTGTGGATTAACGGGTTCAACCGGTGTGGTGTTTTCATATTCTGGTTTCACAAGTGCAATCGATGCCAATCCGGCAGGATTGACGATCTTGACCGGCAAGACCGAAAAATCTGATACTGAGAAATTACGCATCCAATTAGTATAGGCACGCAGGTAGTACCAACCCGATTTTGTTACTGCCGGGACAGGCATATTGCTGAAAACTTTGGAGTGGATAAGGAGCACATTCTGTTGGCACACCCGATTTCCTTCCTGATCCATTAATTCAACTCTGACCGCCCGGCTCAGAACGGAAGGCTTGTAAGTGTCTTTTTCAAAAAGAGCCACGTGGTAATGAATCTGTTCTCCGGCCAGGTAGATAGAACGGTCTGAATTCAACCAGATCGTTTCCTGGAATCTTAATGCGGATTGATCCACCGGCGCTTGTGCCTGGAGTGGCATATAGAGAGGTCCTGTAATAAGAATCAGTATCAGTGCTTTATATGGGATGATTTTCAACATATCAGTTTCAGGTTAATGATCTTCCCAGAATGGCGGGCGGGTGGTATAACCGCCTCGTAAAGTGCAATCATAACAATCGGCACTGGAAATCAGGTAATTTAATGTATACAGATCGAGCGTCAGAAAGGCACCTTTCGGGACCCGGTACCATGGATAGTCCCGGGTTCCGACATATTGCTGGTAGCAGGTAAAAGGAATGATTTTAAAATCTGTTGGCCGATCTGCAAAGATCCTCGTATCGGTAACTCCTGCAACCTCAAAGATCCCTGCCACTTTAACATCCGATTCGGTGGTGCAAAAAACATTTCCTCTGACACTGAAAGGTTGAATCTCATATAGTCCTCCGGCCCGGTCAACCAACTTGCTCAGGTCATTCCAAAACCGGTAGGCAGATTCGCTAATAGATAACTGTTTAACATGCAGGCTATAGCGGATCGAGAGCGCTTCTCCATATTGGGATTCAAAGTGCAGCGGGGCATTGATAATCCGGTTTTCAGCCAGTCCGGATGTACTGGCCACATAAATTCCGGTAATATTCTTTGAAAAAAAACAGGTTTTGACTGAATCGTTTGAAGCTGGCAGGGTCTCTTTGCCATTCCAGATGTGGGTTGCCGTGTAAGGAACGGAGAAAAGATAGGTGGCATCCATTGACCATCGGTAATAGGATATTCCGGCGGCATCCTGATGTGTGCTGGTAAAAAACCGGTATCCGCTGACAGTGATACCGTCTTCACTCCTTTTATCCAGTACGGTTTTATAGGTAATCGAATCGATTGGAGAAGCAACGCGCATTTTTTCAAAGTTTGACTCAAAGATGTTTCCATCATACAAGACAAACAACTTATATGATTTTCCGGGTTCAGGAATAAAATCCGATGCGGTCAGGTAAGTGCCGGGGGCCGATTCATCAAAAGGGAATTCATTTCCATCATTACAAATGATTCCGGCTACGGCTCCACTCAATTTTTGAGGCTTTGCATTGGAATGCTCAGAGTAGGTGTAGAGTGGGGCTGATTGCGAGATCAGCAGGCGTGATCTGGTTGTTGTATCATTATTGACCAGGCATTCTATGAAAATCATATCATCGTACCGGGTAGTATCGGGGACAAAACGGTCGATGCATGACCCTAAAAGCAACAAAATGAGCAGAGGCAGTATATTAATTAACCGCATAGTTGCCAAGTTTGAAATTATAGGTTATTGTAAAGATCGGCACTCCGTAAATTGATAGTTTATAAACCCGGATATATCCCTCATCATTGGTAAAATAGATAGAGTAAGCATTTCGTCTGCCGGTGACATTATAAACAGAAAGCATCCATGATCCATGGGCAAATTTTTTCTTCAATAAATTTCCCTCAAGATTCAGTGAGAGATCCCATCTGAAATAATCAGGAATCCTGAATTCATTACGCAAAGAATAATTGACTACTTTGTAACCGTCAACGATGAAATACCCGGTAGGATAAGTAATGGGCCGGCCTGTGCTGTAAACCAAATTGGTTGAAACAGATAATCTCCGGGAGATTTTCAGATTACCCACCAGATTGAGTGCATGAGGTTTGTCATAGCTGGCCGGATAGGTCAAACCGTAATTAATTTTTTCCCAGGGTTTTTCTCCGTTGACGGTAATCAGTGATCTGGAATAGGTATAACTAATCCATCCGGTAAACCGACCGCTTTTTTTCCGGATCAGGAACTCAGCGCCCCATGCTTTTTGCATACCCTGCAGGGTGAGTGTTTCGATCGCCGGATTAAAGCTGAGGTCCGCCCCGTCCTTATAATCAATGATATGATTGGTTTTTTTATAGTAGATCTCTGCAGATGTTTCGATGGTTGATTGATTAAGATTCTTATAGATCCCAAAGCTCACCTGATCCGATACCGGAGGAACGGTAAAGGGATCGGTAAGTTTCCACCGGTCGGTCGGAGAAATAGAGGTGGTATTGGAGAGCATATAAATATATTGCCTCATTCTGTTGTAGCTGAGTTTAAGGGAGAAATCAGGATTCAACTCCCAATTCAATGCCACCCGGTATTCCGGTCCGGAATACCGGGCAATGGTTTTCCCGGCCGTATAAGAGATGGTATCAATGATATTTTCAATTACATAGGGGCTATCCTTTTTAAACACATTAATATCATTGGGTCCCAGGTAATTAAAGAAACTATATCGCAGTCCGGCATAAAGGGTTAACCGGTCGGTAATGGTTATTTCATCCGAAGCAGATAACGCATATTCTAATCCGGCTTCGCGGCCTAAATCAATGGGCGTCAATATCGAGTGGTCACCTGTTGGCTGAATGATACCCTGATCCAGGTGGTGCAGTATGATGTCAGCGCCAAAGCCGGTTTTGTGTCTTGCAGCCGGATATCCGGTAAATTTAATTTTTAATTCTTCGGACCTCACTCTGAATTTATGTTCAAAGGCACGGGTCTCCTGTTCACGATTGCCTTGGTAATTTGAATAATTGCTGAATACTCCGGCAAAGTTCATGCTCCATTTATCCCGGATTTTTCTGTCATAAATGACGGATGCTCCTATGTTTTCATAATGGTAATCATGAGTGGTGGAAAGTGCGAACTTATCTTTGCTGTAATATCCAAAGATCTGCCATGAATCATTATGATTACCCAGGTGGTGAAATCCGGCCATAACATCATAAAAGGAGCCTTTGCGTTTATATAGATCTGCATTGTTTAAACGGTTCAGGATCCAGTCAGAGTAGGTTGAACGAACACTCAGGATTACAGAACTTTTATCCTTTACCACCGGGGATTCAATCAGGAGAGATCCGGTAACCGGGCTGACACTTCCGCGGGCGCCAAACTTTTTTTTATTCCCTTTTCGGGTGAATAGTTCAAATATTGAGGCGAGTCTGCCTCCATATTCAGCCGGAAAATTACTTTTATACAGATTAAAACCATTGATGATATCCGGATTAAAAGCAGAGAAAAATCCAAACAGATGACCCGTGTTTAAGACTGGGATATCATTGAGTAGAAACAAGTTCTGATCAGATGAAGATCCTCTGACATTGAATCCTGCAGATCCTTCGCCCACTGTTTGGACGCCCGGTGTCAGGCTGGCTACTTTCAGAATATCCCGTTCACCCATCACCACCGGGATACTTTTTATCTCCTGTGCATCTATTCGCTGAAATCCCATCTGTAATCCCCTGACATTATTGTGGATATCAGATTTTACCACAATTTCCTGGATGTTGATCAGTTTAGGATCCATCTCGATGTTCAGCATGCCTGAACTTCTCATTTCAACTAGATAAAACCCGGGATTCATCTCCATGCTTGAGACATTCAATTTAAAAGTGGTCCCTGATGGTACCGGCAGTACATAATCACCGTTACCATCAGAGATTATTCCGTTGTTTGTCCCGGAAACCAGGACAGTGGCTCCTATCACCGGCTCACCGTTCGCGCTGTTGGTAATTCTTCCCGACAGATAACATTTCTCCGACCTGTTTGTATTGGAGAGGGAACCGACCACCACCTTTCTGATCTTTTTTTCATACGAGTAATTTCCAAAATACGTTTTCGAGATGGATTGCCCGTTACTGTCTCGCCTGGGTATTGTTGCGTGATAATTGTTTCGTTGAGGTGTGTTCATCAATTTCCGGTCACCGGTGATAAAACACTGGTTGTTTGCGCGGAACCAATAATTGATTTTATCGGGTTTGAGGAGTTTATCAAATATCTGGCCGATATCAACCGAGTCACCATTTAAAGTAACCCGGATGTCTTTCACCCATTCGGGTTGGTAGTAAATTAAGATCCCATATTTTTTATTAAGGATCCCGGCAAATTCCCCGAAGGTGATGGAATTGATATTCAGGGCAATTTTTGGTAATTTAATTTCTTGTGCATTCAGTCTGAATGAAAAAACCAGGAGCAGAGAGAAAGCTAATAGGATTTTTCTCATACTGGTTTTTTTAGTAACGAATTACAGTAGGTCACCAGTTTAATGTGGTTTACATCCTTTTTACCCCAAAAGGTTAAGTGCTCCCGGCTTATGTAATTTTGCAATTGATTCTTTAACTCCGGGAAAAGACGGAAGAGGGTTCGTTTGCCGTGATAATTTATCAGTTTATGGTTAACCTGCAGGATCTTTTTACTGTTTGTATCATACACATAATCCGAATTACCGGTTGCAGAGACCGCGAGTTTCCTTGATTTAAGAAGGAGTAGATTGACCGGTCCGTTCACAAGAACTTCGCAAAACCTGCGCTCATGGGTGGAATCCTCATCCGGGCAGGGGCGGAATAATTTGCTATTAAGGGTAAAGCGGTCGATATTGTTGTTTTTGAGTGCAATCTGCATGTGTGGTCCAGTGCCATTTATCCAGTTTAACACCAGTTTGTTAGAGTAAACATCATAACGAAGAAGCAGATGGTCAAATTGAACCTGGTGGATAACCACATAGCCCTGTTTCCACTCCGGACCAATAAAAAAGGGATTACCCATAGCGTGACTCATAGCCGGGGTCTGATAAAAATCTCCACTGATCAGCCTTGCATCTGTTTGATACAACGGATCAAAACAGATACGTACCTGATCAGAAGTAATGGATTGTTTGATATCCTGTGCCGGCAACATGGTTGGGGTGATAACGAAAAAGAGCAGAATGAGTTTTTCCCGGACGGATATCGTATCCATTTAATGTTATTGTTAGACTACTAAATTTATGGTGAAAATAAACAGATATCTGTGAATATGTTGAATTGGAATTCTTAAAAAATGTGAAATTTAGTATGTGTGAATCCAAAGTTGCCCCGTGGCCGTAAAAATAATTTTGTCACCAAAATATAGAATAAGGGCATAGGGTTGTGTCTTCCTGATCTTACCCACATGCTGAGCAGTAACAAATTAACCATACTTTGGGTTAGCTGCCTGGGGTTCTCCATTTTATTAACTTTTACCGGGCAACACTGATTTAGTATTAAATATTTTGTTAAATTTAGAAGTTATTAACTTTTGTATCAAACATGGATGAAATCAAACTCATATTAAAAGAAGCAAATAAAAAGATTGTGATAATAATCGTCTTTATCATTAGCAACTTCATTGTTAATTTTTTTCA
>JAGHDB010000328.1 GCA_021160155.1 Bacteroidales bacterium
AAGGAATAAAGGGTGCGAAACTTAAGGTAATACAATACGCAAAGGGGTTTGTGCTTTTTAGTGTGCAGGGCACCGTCGCCCCTCAGATGCCTTAAATAACGTGCTCGTAGATTGGTTGTAAACCCTTTATACCAAGATCCGTCATTGCAAAGTAGAACATAGACATACCACAAGCCCTCTTCATAAGGTAGCGTATCGGGATCACTCCACCCCCCCTGCCTGCCGGCAGGCAGGTCCGGGCAAAGCTCGGCGATCAGTTTTTCGATTTTGGAACTGTTGAGACGTTGCACTGCAACGTCTTTTCACGTTGGGTCAGTCATGTTTTTTGCTTCCCTTTTTCTTGCTGGTCCGCGCCTTTTTTTCCACCTTCTTCTGCGCGTCTTTGATGGTGTCCAGATACGCCTTCTCAACCTCACTGAGGGTTTTTGCTTTGTATTGGCGGTATTCCAGCGTGGCTTTTTCCGCGGCTTGCTCGTGGCTTATCTTGCCGGCATCGCTTAAAACAGTTCTTCCTGCTGATTGTAAAATAGTGTCCAGCTCACGGATATAGTCCGCCATCTTCATGGGTTTTTGTTCCATGGCATTGATCTCCGCCAGATCAAAATAGGCAGAGACAAGATTGTTCAGGACTTTGAGTTCGTTTAATTCCAAAAAGTTTTTGGCGACCATCGCTTCGGCCTGGGTGGGTTGTTTGCCCTTGAAATTGGTAAGCCCGGCGAATGGTTTGTCTGAATCTACCCGCAGATAAATGACTTCCGCCGCCGTGTGTCCATGGGCCGCGTAATGAAGCTTGTTTTGCACGATTTTGAAAAACCGGATGGATTCTTGTGTGTTCGGATTGTAATCAATGGCGGTGGCGTAAAGATCCAGCACCTGGCGGTACAGCACTTTTTCGCTGCTGCGGATGTCGCGGATGCGGTCCAGGAGTTCTTTCCAGTAATTCCCGCCGGCCGTGCCCTTGAGCCTCTCATCATCCATGGTGAAACCCTTGACGATATACTCCCGCAGGCGCGCGGTTGCCCACTGCCTGAAACGGGTCGCTATGGATGATTTAATGCGGTATCCCAGTGAAATAATCATATCAAGATTGTAGTGATCTACGTTGTAGTTTTTGCCGTCCGCGGCAGTTGTTCGGAATTTCCGAACAACTGAATTTTTCTCTAACTCCCTCTCTTCAAAGATGTGTTTGATGTGCTCGCTGACATTTGCCTTGCTGGAATGAAATAAATCAACCATTTGCGCTTGCGTAAGCCATACTGTTTCACTTTCAATCCGCACCGAAATACGCGGTTCCCCATCGCTGCTTTCATAGATAATAATCGCATGACCTGAACTGCTGTCTGCTTTATCCTTATTTTTAGATTTATTCATGTTATTTCGTACCTTCCAAATCCGCCACGATTTCATCAATCTTCGCGCGCAGTTCGTTCTGCCGGGCGACAATCCCGGCGATCTCGGCGTTGAGTTTTTTAATGTCAATCTTCTCGCGGGTGTCTTCCTTTTCTACATAGCCTGATACCGCAATATTGTAGTCGTTTTCTTCAATGGTTGTGTTGTCCACCAGTTTGGCGAAATGCTCGATGTCTTTACGCTGTTTAAATGCCTCCAGTATTTTGGCGCGGTTTTCATCGGTGAGCTTGTTTTTATTGCCGCTGCGCAGATCGTTGGCGATTTGCCATATGGTGCGGTGCAATTCCGCACGTTCCTGCTCTTTGATCATTCCATTATCCTCTTTTCCGGCCTGTGTTTTTTTCATGGCAAAATATTTCGGCAAGGTATTGGATTATTATAGCCAACATATGTTGCTCGCTTTGGCAACCTAAACTAAAAAAATATAACGATTATCACAATTGAAACATTTGAAATTTACCACAATTCTTAAAGGTTTAAACTTTGATGCTGCTACGAAAACATGTAATCTGCTCGATTTTAAAAAAGCTTCTTTTTTCAAAAGCACATAATACCTATCTTTCGATATCATTGAAATAGGTTTTATGGCGCGATTCCCATTTACCCGTCAGTTAGATGCCAAAGATTGCGGTCCTGCCTGTCTGAGCATGATCGCATCGCACTACGGGAAACATTATACCATTCAGACCCTGCGGCAGCGATCTTATATAACCCGGCAGGGAGTCAGTTTGTTGGGGATCAGTGAAGCTGCCGACGTAATAGGGTTTCGCAGCATGGGAGTCCGCTTAACCTGGGAGCAATTATTGACTGAGGCTCCTTTACCTTGTGTAGTCCATTGGAAACAGAAACATTTTATTGTTGTTTATAAGATCAGCGCTAAGAAAGTGTGGGTGGCCGATCCTGCTGTGGGTAAGCTGGTTTATTCAAAGGAGGAGTTTTTAAAGGGATGGATACATGCCAAACAGGGTGATGAGGAGCAGGGAATGTGCCTTTTGGTAGAACCAACTCCGGATTTTTACCAGCATCCTGATGATCCGGTGAACCGTCGTTCGTTCAGGTTTTTGCTCAAATATCTGCGGCCCCATCGTAAATACCTCTGGCAGTTGCTTTTGGGAATGATTGTGGGTTCACTGATGTTATTGATCCTGCCTTTTCTTACCCAGGCAATTGTAGATATTGGTATTGGCACAAGGGATATTGGTTTCGTATATCTGGTGCTTATTGCGCAATTGGGTTTGATTTTTGGCAAAACCGGACTTGAATTTCTCAGGAGTTGGATTTTATTACATATAAGTACACGGGTGAATGTATCCCTGATTTCTGATTATCTGATCAAACTGATGCGTCTTCCGGTTACCTTTTTCGAATCGAAATTATCAGGAGATATTTTACAACGGGTTGGAGACCATGCCCGGATTGAGCAGTTTCTGACTCAATCCGGACTTTCGATTCTCTTTGCGATATTTAATATCTTCGTTTTCAGTATTGTTCTGGCTATTTATAACCTTCCGATTCTGCTGGTTTTTCTTTTGGGCAGTGCGTTATATTTTGGGTGGATCAGTCTTTTTATGCGTAAGCGCAGAGAATTGGATCACCGGAGATTTGCCCGGTTAACGGAGAATCAGAATACCATTATCCAGTTGGTTTCGGGGATTGAAGAGATCAAACTCAATAACTGTGAACGTCAGAAGCGTTGGGGCTGGGAGACCATCCAGGCCAGGTTATTCAGAATACGGGTGAAAGGTCTGGCGCTGTTGCAATATCAGCAGGTGGGCTCGGTGCTGGTCAATGAGAGTAAAAATATTCTCATCTCATTTATGGCGGCATTGGCGGTAATTAACGGGGATATGCAATTGGGAGTAATGTTTGCCATTCAGTTTATTATTGGACAAATGAACGGTCCGATTGATCAGATGATCGGTTTTTTGCATGCCTCTCAGGATGCTAAGATCAGTCTGGAAAGACTCTCTGAGGTACATGAATCAGAGGGGGAGGATACGATTGACGACCGGCGAACGGGTCATTTCCCGGATGATCTGGGTTTTAAACTGGATCACCTGGTATTTCAGTATGAAGGCCCCCGTTCTGAAAAGGTAATTAATGATATCAGTGTGGAGATTCCCGACCGGAAAGTCACGGCGATAGTGGGTCCGAGTGGAAGTGGAAAAACCACATTGTTGAAATTACTGCTCGGTTTTTATGCACCCACAGCAGGTGAAATCAGGATTGGGGATCAGCCTTTAAATATGATCAAAAGCCGGATTTTCAGGGATGCCTGTGGCGTAGTGATGCAGAATGGCTACCTGTTTTCGGATACTATTGCAAATAATATTGCCCTGACCGGTGAATCGGTGGATGAAGAACGGCTTCATGAAGCTGCACGTATTGCCAATGTTTTGGAGTTTGTGAGTCAGCTGCCTATGGGATTTAACACCCGGATCGGACAGGAAGGTCAGGGACTAAGTCAGGGGCAAAGACAGCGGATACTGATTGCCCGTGCCGTTTATAAATCGCCGAGGATTCTCTTTTTCGATGAAGCGACCAATTCACTGGATGCCAATAATGAAAAGATGATTATGGAAAATCTGGGACAGTTTTTTATGGGGCGAACGGTCATTGTGGTGGCTCACCGGTTAAGTACTGTGGTGAATGCGGATCAGATTATTGTTATGGAGCATGGCAGGGTGCTGGAAGTCGGAAATCATGCAGAATTGATTAAAAACCCGGAGAGTGCTTATTTAAAGCTGATTAAGAATCAAATTGAATTGGGGAGTGATTGATGGAAAAAAACGACAAGCAACTGGAATTACTGAGTGAGGAGATCCGGGAGATCATCGGACGAATCCCGAATGCTCTTATCCGTTGGGGTATTCTTGCACTCAGCGTGGTATTATTGTTACTGGTGGCGGGAGCTGCCTGGTTTAAATATCCCGACAGGATCCGGAGTCAGGTCGTAATTACCACCACTCATCCGCCGGTTTATCTGATGGCAAGAGCTTCGGGACGGTTGACAGAACTGTTGGTACAGGATGGAGATACGGTCGCAAAGGGCCGGATCCTGGGAGTTATTGAGAGTGCTGCCCGGTGGAAAGATGTACTGGAGTTGGAAAAAGATGTGGACCGTTTTACAGAGATCCTGTTTCAAGGAGATTCGATTGAACGATTTCGGTTTAAGGAGTATCGTGCAGGGGCCCTTCAATCGGTTTATGCCAGGCTTTTAAAAAGCTGGAGAGATTACCGGGATTTTGTGACTCTCGACCTGATAGGAGCTCGGATCAGAACCCTTAATAAACAATTGAAAGATTATCAATTATTATATGACCGGCAATACCGGCAGCGTCAGATTACAAAAGAGGAATTGGATCTGGCCACCAAACAGTTTGACCGGATGCGTTCACTGCACGATTCGAGTGCCTTATCGAATGCAGAATTTGAACAAGCCAGGAGCATTTACCTGAAGACAAAGGGTGCACTGGAGAGCCGTAGAGTGGATTTGTCAAGAACACTTATTGAAACCGACCAGCTGAAACATCAGATTTTGTTGCTTGGAAAAGACCGGGCTGATCAGCGGGCCGGCTATCTGGCAGCAATTGAAGGAACTATAGAGGATCTGAAAGGAGCTATTTCAGAATGGAAACTTAACTATTTGCTTACTGCTCCGATGAATGGGGTAGTTGCTTTTACCAAGGTTTGGAGTGTACATCAATTTATCAATTCCGGTGAACGGGTAATGACGGTTTTGTCTCTTGAAAAAGATGAACCGATTGGGAAACTCCTTATGCCTCTTCGGGGTTCGGGTAAAGTCAAACCGGGTCAAAAAGTAATGATCAGATTGGATAAGTTTCCATACATGGAGTATGGCATGCTCGTTGGTGTGGTGCGTGAGATAAGTTTGGTTTCTGAACAGGAAAAGTACAGTGTAGGGGTTGTTTTTCCAAAAGGATTACAAACAACCTATCATAAGGAGTTGCCTTTTACTCAGGGAATGAGTGGACAGGCCGAGATCATTACGCAGGAGATGAGTTTTCTGGTAAAGATTGTCAACCCGGTTAAATCTTTGATTTTCCGGAACAGGCCGGTTGAGTAATTACTTGTTGGTTGTGAACAACCTGTCGTCCAACGGCTCATTTACCCTTACGGTATCAATCCGGATTTCAGTCAGCATCTGTCCGTTGATGTTTTTAATATGGTAAGGCAGAACCATATCATGGACTTTCCGGTAATCGTCGAACCATGATTCAGCGACAATCTCAAGATGATCGATTTTCAGATGGACTTCAGTTTTCAGAATCAGGTAAGTTTTTCGGTCAATGAAGAAATTAATTGTTTGACCGGATGGTTTGGATAGCATCAGATTGAACACTTCTGTCTGCTGCCATTTTTCAATTCCGGTTAACTGGAGTTTATAACCGCTTGAACGGTAGGTGTTCAGGATCCCAAGGAAATCTGAACTTTCTGCGAGTTGTTCCAGTTCAGCTCCTTCGAGCAGCAGGGTATCTTTCCCTAAAAAAGGATTAAAACTCCAGCCTTTGGAACCGTCGTACGCCTGTGTAATACGTGCTCCGGGCAGGTGTACATCCATCCGGTACTTATCAGGTTGTTTCTGAATGATTGAGATCGGGAGTGTGGTTCCCATTTGGGTTAACTTACCAATTGAAGTAATGGTATGGGTACGGAGTCTGGACGGGTATCCGCTGGCTTTACGGTACCGCACCAGTATTTCATCGAGGTTTTGTCCTTCGACCATGAAAGTACATGGTACAAACAGTAAGAGTAGAATAATTATCCTGTGGTCTTTTTTCATCTTTCTGAAGTGTCGATCTCATTAAGTGTTTGCCGCAATTTTGAGAGTTTCTCCAAAAGAGAACCGGCCAGGCTGAGAGAAAGCATATTGGCTCCGTCTGAAAGAGCTTGAGAGGGATCAGGATGGATTTCCATAAAAAGACCATCTGCACCGGCAGCCAGTCCCGCTTTAGCCATGGTTTCGATGTATCCGGGAAGACCGCCTGATATCCCGTTTTTTTGATTAGGCTGTTGCAGGGAGTGAGTGACATCATAAATCACCGGGTACCCCAGGTTTTTCATAATCGGGAAACCTCTGAAATCAACAACCAGGTCATGATGTCCAAAGCTTGATCCTCTTTCGGTCAGGAGTATTTTATGATTTTCGAAACGTGTGATCTTTTCAATGGCAAATTGCATACTTTCGGGTGCAAGGAATTGTCCTTTTTTAATATTTACCGGGAGATTGCTTTGAGCAGCTGCTTCCAGCAGATCGGTCTGGCGGCACAGGAAAGCCGGTATCTGAAGCAGATCCACTTTTTCAGCCACTGATGTAACCTCTTGTACTTCATGGACATCGGTGATCACCGGAATGTTCAGCTCATTTTTTATTTTTGAAAGAATATCCAGTGCCTGTGAGTTGCCGATTCCTCTGAAAGCATCTGCCCGGCTCCGGTTGGCTTTTCTGACAGAGGCTTTGAAAATGTAAGGGATGTCCAGTTTCTGAGTAAGATCTTTAAGCTTTCCGGCCACCTCCATACAGAGATTTTCACTTTCAACCACACAGGGTCCGGCGATCAGCAAAAACTGACCGGATCCGGTATTTTCCAGGTTTGGAATATTATAAGAGTTCAGTGTGTGCATATGATAGTAAATATTGATCGTAGTTAATATTTATAATGGTCATTCCACCATTTTTTCATTTTTTTTCGCAATTCATTTTCTCGATCATTAGAGGCAGGTTCCCAAAATTTGGTTTTCTGAATTTCATCGGGCAGGTAATTTTCTGCTATAAAATGATCATCGTGATTATGAGGATATTGGTAATCTTTTCCGTATCCCAACTCTTTCATCAACTGCGTGGGGGCATTTCTGAGATGTAGCGGCACCGGGAGATCTCCGGTATCTTTTACCAGTTTTTGTGCTTTCCGGATAGCCAGATAGGTGGAGTTGCTTTTTGGTGAGGTGGCCAGGTACACAGTGGTTTCTGACAGGATGATGCGACCCTCAGGCCATCCCACTTTATGTAGGGCATCAAAACAGGCATTGGCCAGAAGCAGGGCATTCGGGTTGGCCAGTCCCACATCCTCAGCGGCGAAAATAACCAAGCGCCGGGCAATAAATTCAGGTTTTTCACCACCTTCTATCATACGGGCCAGCCAATATACCGCTGCATTGGGGTCTGATCCGCGCATAGACTTGATAAATGCCGAAATGATATCATAGTGTAGTTCTCCGTTCTTGTCATACATTGCCATCTGTTCCTGAACCCGTTGCATGACCAGCTCATTGGTGATCTCTACCGGATCGGAAGATTCATGCTGTATAATTAATTCCAGAACATTATAGAGTTTTCGTGCGTCTCCACCCGAGTATCGGAGCATCGCTTCATTTTCACGGATCACGACTTGTCGCTTTTTCAGGTCAAAATCGTTTTTCAGGGCTTTATCAATAAGTAGTTCAAGATCTGCTCGTTCCAGCGGTTTTAATGTATATACCTGGCAACGGCTCAGCAAAGGTGAAATAACCTCAAAAGAGGGATTCTCCGTGGTGGCACCGATTAAAACCAGCGTACCTTGTTCTACTGCTCCAAGCAATGAATCCTGCTGCGACTTGCTGAAGCGGTGAATTTCGTCAATGAATAATACCGGTGAGGGAGCGTTGAAGAAATGACTTTTTCCGGCTTTTTCAATAATTGCCCGGATATCTTTAACACCCGAGTTAACTGCGCTGAGTGTGAAGAAGCTTCTTTTTTGCTGATTGGCGATAATCTTTGCCAGTGTGGTTTTCCCAACACCGGGAGGGCCCCATAGAATAAATGAGGGAAGTGTATTGGATTCAATGACTTTTCTGAGTATTCCCCCTTTACCGATCAGGTGTTCCTGACCCACATAATCATCCAGGGAAGAGGGTCTCATTCGTTCAGCCAGGGGAGGGTTGCCATTCATGTGTCAGGATTTACAGCAGTAAAAATACATAATTCGTTCAGAAGGGTGTATCTTTGGGCGAAATTGACCGGATGAGTCTTTTTTCTGATAAAAGATGGCTATTGCTATTGTGGTTGATCCTTTCGATCTTTCCTGCGGTTGAGGGACAAAACAAATATATTTTGCCCGATCCTTACAGTGCATGGGATGGGGTTACACACTGGTCGAAATACCTGATTATCTCTCCTGCTTATATGGGACCTAACGCCTTACCGGTTCCCACTGTACGTACTGCAGAGATTCCCGTGAAATGGAAGTGGAGAAGTATGTACGAATATTTTTATACCGGGGGAGGGGCCACGCATGATTTTCTCCAGGAGTTTACTGTTCCGCTGGCCGGTGGACGGGCAGCCGTTGAAGTTAGTTATACGCCTGTTGAGTTTTTCAGTGTGGATTCTGTATTAAGCAGAACCAGACGTACATTTCACGGTCGGGCGGCACAGGGATATTCATTGGGAG
>JAGHDB010000187.1 GCA_021160155.1 Bacteroidales bacterium
AGAAGGTATTAACCAAGTGAAAAAAAAACAATTATATATTAAAGGCAAACCGGTAGACAGCATTCACCGTGACCGGATCCTTGATGTTGTGCTGGCAATAGATGAGATACGCGATGCCACTGTGTTCAGCACACCCGACGGTATGCTGCATATCCGGATCCGTCAACGTGACCCGCGGGTCAGAATTATGGGTCCAACCCGGTCATTCTACCTTGATGAAAACGGACAGGTACTGAGGTTGTCGGATAAATATTCTGCGCGGGTACTGGTCGTCACCGGTACTGATGATGAGGACTTTGCACAGCACCAACTGTTTGCTTTATCCGAATATATCCGCAGCGATCCGTTTCTCAAGTCCCTGATAGAGGAGGTGCATGTGTTTAAAGACCAGACAATTGAGATTATACCACGTGTAGGCGGCCAACGGATATTTTTCGGAAGACCTGACGGGTATGCCTGGAAACTCACCAAATTACGGGCATTTTATGAGCAAGGTCTGCCGGCTGTTGGATGGAATCGGTATGAGTCTATTGATTTGCGTTTCTCAAATCAGGTAGTAGCACGAAAAAAACCAGAGATATAATATACCATGGGGAAAAGAGAAATTATATCGGCTATTGACATCGGAACCACAAAAATCGTGGCGCTGATTGCCGAACGGACAAAAGATCAGAAGTACGAAGTGCTCGGACTCGGTAAAGCCCCGTCGCACGGTGTGAAGCGGGGTGTGGTGATCCATATTGACGAAACTGTTGAGGCCATTGCGAAAGCCCGCGACGAAGCCGAACAAATGGCCGGATACCGGATGAGTGAAGTTTATGTGGGTATTGCCGGTCAGCATATTAAGAGCATCAAGAACCGCAATCAGAAATATATTGATGAAGAGGAAATCGGGCAGGAGGATGTGGATTATCTCTTTGAACAAATGTCACGGACTCCGATGGATCCCGGTGAAGAGATTCTGCATGTGATCCCGCAGAGTTATATCGTGGATGAGGAGACGGATGTTACCCGCCCAGTCGGCATGTCGGGTCGTGTGCTTGAAGCCAATTTTCACCTGGTGATCGGCCGAATTGATTCGGCTAAAAACATCACTAAATGCGTGGAACGGGCAGGATTAAAAGTAAAAAAGCTGATCCTGGAGCCGTTGGCATCGGCTACTGCCTGTCTGACAGATGACGAGCGTGAGGCAGGGGTGGTGCTGGTGGATATCGGAGGAGGGACCACGGATGTGGCGGTATTTTATAATGATGTAGTGCGTCATACTGCGGTGATACCCTTTGGCGGCAACGTGGTGACCAACGATATCAAGGAGGGGTGCTCCATTTTGCTTCGGCATGCCGAGGCGCTGAAAACACAATTCGGATCGGCTATGGGTGATACGGCACCTGAAGATAAAGTGGTGACTATTCCCGGAATCAGCGGCCGTGATCCGCGCGAGATCAGCTTTAAGAATCTGGCTTACATCATTCAGGCGCGGATGGATGAGATCCTGGATGCGGTATCTTTTGAGATTGATGAATCGGGATATGCCGAGAAGCTGAGCGCCGGTATTGTACTTACCGGCGGTGGTTCGATGCTGAAAGACCTGCCGCAACTGGTCAGTTTCAAAACCAGTTTTGATGTCAGAATGGGATATCCCGGCCAGCACCTGGTGCCGGATACGGATACGTCAATTAATCAGCCTATTTACGCGACCGGGATCGGACTGGTGATGGAGGGGTATGATGCGGGTCCGACGATGGTAAAATCATCTTATAAAAGAATAAAAAAGCCGCAGGGAGCGGGAATTGTTGAGAAGATACAAAACGGCTGGACCAAATTTTTTAATGACGAGAGTGATCGGTTTTAAAACAGAAAGTCATGAATGAAGAGCGTTACACCTTTGACCTGCCTGACGAAGAACCCCGGATCATTAAGGTGATCGGGGTGGGCGGTGGTGGCAGCAATGCCGTGAACCACATGTACCAGGAGGGTATCCAGGGGGTGAGTTTTGTGGTTTGCAATACCGACAACCAGGCCCTGCAAAACAGTCCGGTGAGCACACGGATACAGCTCGGCCGTACACTTACTTTTGGAAGGGGTGCGGGCAATGAACCGATGATGGGTCGTGAGGCGGCATTGGAGAGTATTGAGGAGATCCGGCAGGTTTTGTCGGGTGGTACAAAAATGGTGTTTCTCACCGCCGGTATGGGTGGCGGCACGGGAACCGGTGCTGCACCGGTGATTGCCGAATTATCCCGGGAGATGGATATTCTCACGGTGGGTATTGTAACTCTGCCGTTTAGTTTCGAGGGAGAGAAACGGTGGAACCAGGCCATCGAAGGCATCCGCGAATTGAAAGACCGGGTGGATGCCCTGTTGATCATCCACAACGACCGGCTTCGTGAAATTTACGGCGACCAGAAACTGTCGGTGGCATTCGGATATGCCGATAATGTACTGACCATGGCGGCAAAGGGGATTGCCGAGATTATCACCGTTCCGGGATATGTCAATGTGGATTATGCTGATGTACGCACAGTGATGGACAGCAGCGGGGTGGCCATTATGGGAGCAGCTACGGCATCCGGCGAACAGCGGGCGCGCCAGGCGATCGAATCGGCTCTGGTATCGCCGCTGCTGAATAACAATAATCTTAAAGGAGCTAAAAATATTCTGCTGAATGTGATCTCGGGCACGCAGGAGGTGTTGATGGATGAGATCACAGAAATCATGGATTTTGTACGCCAGTGCACAGGAATCGAATCGGATATTATCTGGGGCAATACCTTCGACGAATCGCTGGGTGATGCTCTGTCGGTTACCATTGTGGCAACAGGATTGAAAGAGGAGATAGGTATCGGGGAACTGAAACCCGATTACCGGAATAAAAAGAAATTTATTATCAATGATGAGGGTAAGGCAGAGGAAGTATCTGATGAAGAGATGCCTGAATCTCCTGAAAAAAGCGAAATCCCCTTTGAGGTGGATGGCCGCGAGACAGAGCCGCAACTAACACTCCGGGAGACAGATCTTGAGCCCGAGCCTGCTCCGGTTCGCCGGCGGAAAAAGCAGAAAGAAAAATCCAGGGGATGGATCCAGACTACACTGGGCGACCTGTTTGACAGTAACGATACAAAAATGAAATAACCTATGACAGACGACATCATCGATTTCAATCTTCCGGTAAATGAGCATCCTATCCTGACGGTAATCGGTATCGGCGGTGGCGGAAATAATGCGGTTGACCGTATGTGCCAGGAGGGAATCAGGGAAGTGGATTTTATGAATGCCAATACCGATGCACAATCCCTGCAAATGAGTCCGGTTGCCCAAAAAGTACAGCTTGGTCGGACTCTTACCGAAGGACGCGGAGCCGGCAGTCGAAGTGACATCGGAGAACAGGCTGCTATAGAGAGTATTACGGAGATCACCGATTTTCTTGGTCAAAATACCCGCATGGCTTTCCTGGTCGCCGGTATGGGCGGCGGCACCGGCACCGGCGCGGCACCGGTGATCGCACGTGCATGCCGTGAAATGGGAATCCTGACCGTCGGTGTGGTAACCCTGCCTTTCCGCTTTGAAGGGCCCAAACGGCTGCGCCTGGCTATATCGGGGATACACAGGCTGAAAGAGGAGGTGGATGCCCTGTTGATCATACATAATGAAAAACTGCGCGAAATATATGGCAACAAACCCATCTCGGTAGCATTTGCCAATGCCGATGAGATACTGACCCTGGCCGTAAAAGGGATTGCCGAAATCATCACTATTCACGGATATATTAATGTGGATTTTGCCGATGTGGTATCGGTTATGAAAGAGGGCGGCATTGCCTTCATGGGATCGGCTACGGCGTCGGGCAGCGACCGGGCACGAAAGGTAATCGACGAAACCATCAATTCACCGCTGCTGAATAATAACGATATCAAAGGAGCCAGCCGTGTGTTGCTCAATATTACTTCCGGCCGTGATGAGATCACAGTGGATGAGATCGGGGTAATTACCGATTTTATTACCGAAAAAGTGGGTGGCCGGGTCAATACGATCTGGGGTACCTGCACCGATGAGGCTCTTGAAGAGAGTATTCGCGTTACCCTGGTGGCTACCGGTTTTAAAGACGATGCCATTCCGGAGTGGATCACCGTAAATCCGCCGGAGCGGAAAGTGATCCCCCTGACGGATTCCCCGGCAGCACCTCCAATACCTCCGAAAGTGAAGGCAGAACCGGAGTCACTGCAAGAGATTGAATCCAAGCCGGAACCTGATCCCGAACCCGAACCCCATGCCAAAGTGGTGGATCTGCCTGTAGATCTGCCTGAGGATATAACGGAAACACCTTACGTGCCGCCTGAACCACCGAAAGCCGAAGATCCGAAAGCCGAGCTGCTCAGAGCGTATGACTACCGTAACCTCTCCGATCCGAAAAAGATTGATGAAGCTGAGCGCGTGCCGGCATTTAAACGGCGAAAAGGATCACCTCAGAGAGCTATCTTTGAGGAGACTGAACAAGAGAGCCGGTTTACCCTGGGACGGGACGCCAAACTGAGACCTAATAACTCGTATTTACATGATGCGGTGGATTGAACCAAAATGGACCAGAATGAATTAGATATCCTGGAATTACATAAAAATCCGGGGAAACTGTTAATTCGCTACCAGCCGTATATCCGGATGATCATTATCAGTTACCTAAACCGGGGATGCGGGCATCGCAGTGACCTTGAGGATATGATTCAGGAAGTAAACCGTAAATTACTCGAGCGAATGCCGAGGATTCGAGACCGGTTCAACGGGAAAAGCTGTTTCAAAACCTATTTCTCCGTAGTGATTCGTAATGTTTTTCTGGAAGAGGTGCGGAAAGTGCACATGGTGGCCGAGCCGCCACCCACCGAAAACTATCTGAATGGTTTACAGGATCGTCCACCGGGAGAATTAGTAATCAGACAGGAGATAGAACGATTACAACGGGCGATCAGCCTGTTCGGAAATGAAGGGCCATTGATCCGGTTAACGCTGCGTTTCCTTTTCAATATAGAGCTTACTCCGGATGACCTGACGGGATTTCAGTTGACAGACGAAACCGGCGACGGACATGAATTGCTTTACGCGTTGAATCAATTTAATAGTATGTTGCGTAAAGAGAGATTGAAAGTATTAAGTGAAATTTTACCCCGACTGGGTGTGAAGCCGCGCAAACCTGACGCATTGCGTAAATGGTTCAACAGCCGTTTTAAAGGATTATTGCAGTTGATGAACGGAGATCCTCCCACATCGGCCTATACGGGAGAAACCCTGCAGATCCTGGTTGAAAAATGGGATGAATATGAAAAAAAATGAGTAAAATTTTTCCATTTGAATAAGTAAAATGCATATATATAATATGAATG
>JAGHDB010000393.1 GCA_021160155.1 Bacteroidales bacterium
GACTGATTCACTGATTGTATGAGGTATTTTATAACTTACAGGTACCATGACAATAACAAAGTACCGGAAAGTTACAAAAACAAAATAACATTACGTAAAAAAGTTGAAAAAAACAGAGTGTGGCAATAATCTATCTCAGATCCAACCCGAGAACTGAATCCAGTACAAGAGCCAAAGAACCAATGGTTGTAGCATATTCTTTAAAAAAGGCCGGAGAGATCTGTACGTTTTTATGGGTTGCCAGCATTCTGGAGGTAACCTCTTTGTGCAATGGTCTCCAGAACAGATCGCCATTCTGGGCTACTCCTCCACCGATAAAAATATGGGTCGGATCTAAAAGGTGAATTAAATTTGTCAATCCGATGCTGAGTGACCTGATTGCTTGTTTGCAAACTTGTTCCGCAAAATGGTCATTCGCTCCATATGCTTCAAATACCATTTTAGCGTCAATTCTGGCTGGTTTCCCGTGACACATTTCATTCAGTAAACTCTCTTTTGTCAGATGTTCCCGTGCATAAGATCCGATACTTCGGCCTGAAGCAAGAGCTTCAAGGCATCCTTTCCGGCCGCAATCACAAATCACACTGCTATCAGGTTCAATGGTCATGTGGCCGAATTCCCCTGAAAATCCATTACCTCCGTTAACCAATTGACCACCAATAACCAATCCGGCAGCAATACCATAACCTACGTTCACAACAATAAAATTATCCAGATCTTTACCCTGTCCATATCCCTTTTCACCTAATGCCATTAACCGCGTCGAGTTTTCAATAAATATAGGGATTGAAATAACGGCTTCCAGATCCTTTTTAAAAGCTACATTGGTCCAGCCGAAATCGGGCGAAAAATGAACAATAGTTTTGTCTTTACTGAGTAAACCCGCTACTCCAATTCCGAGCCCGATCACACTGTCAGGAGCAATGCCACGCCTTGATAATAACCTGTTAACTACCGAGACCAAATTATCAATGACAGCTTCATAGCCTTCTTCTTTTCCTGATGGAAGATCTACTTCCATGATAATTTCTGCATCCAGATCAGCTAAAACACCTCGAATCAGCGTGGCACCCAAGTCAATCCCTAGTACATATTTCTCTGATGAGTTAAATTCAACGATAACCGGTGGACGGCCCCCGTTTGAGTTGCCTACTCCCACATACCTGGCCAGCCGGTCTTTATTCACAATACGATCTACAATACGGGAAACAGTTGGCGGAGCTAACCCGGTGATTTTTACCAGTTCAGCACGACTGATGGAGTGTTTTTGACGGATTTGCTGAAGTATCAAGCGGCGGTTGATTCTGTTCATCTCTTCAGAATCAACCTTATGGATATCTCTTTTGGCCATATAATCAATTTGATGGCCCAAAGATAGCAAACCAAAAAAAAAATCAATAGATTCTGAGGATACTGATATACATACCATTTTATCATTGTAATGGATTATTTTATCTGATTGGTATCACCTGTATTGATTATTATTAGTTTCGGAGAGAAAATAAACTATTAACTCATGATCAATTGGATTGACGCCATTGTTGTTTTAGTTTACCTTATCGGAATTATGGCTGCCGGAGTCTTTTCTGTTAAGTTAAAAAATATGTCAAGCGACCGCTATTTTTTAGCAGGACGCGGATTAAAATGGCCAGTCATCGGAGCTGCTTTATTTGCCTCTAATATTTCTACGATTCATCTGGTGGGACTGGCAGCCTCCGGATATAACGAAGGGTTGGTTTGGGGTAACTTTGAATGGCTGGCGGCATTGACATTGATTTTGCTCGGACTCGTATTTGCACCATTCTATTTTAAGAGCAGGATTTCCACGTTACCTGAGTTCATGGAAAAGCGCTATGGGCCGGGTGCCAGAACCGTGTTGGCTATTATTGCACTGATCGGGGCGTTATTTGTGCACATTGGAATGAGCCTGTATGCAGGGGCAGTTGTTTTTCATGCTTTTTTCGGCATTCCGGTACTGCTTTCCATATTAATTATATCGCTTGTTACCATTATTTATACCGGTCTGGGAGGATTGAAAGCGGTAGTAGTGACTGAAACCATTCAGACTGCCTTACTGATTATTGGTGCTGTTTTTCTAACTGTCGTTGCCATGTTGGCTTTGCCGGATAAGGGCGTATCAACTATTGCTGAGCTGAAAGCGCATCTGAAACCGGGGCAATTGAACATGCTTCACACAGCATCCACCTTAAAAGCATTGGGTGAGAACGGGTTTGAATCCGGACTTACCTGGTACGCCTGTTTGTTGGGATATCCGATACTCGGGCTCTGGTACTGGTGCTCAGATCAGACAATTATCCAACGGGTTTTGGGAGCTAAAACCCGTTACGATGCCCAAACCGGCCCCTTGTTTGCAGGTTTTCTCAAAATATTACCGGTGTTTATCCTGGTGTTGCCCGGGGTGCTGGCTTATGTACTTTTCCCCGATCTTATTGGTACGGATGCCAATCAAACGCTGCCTGTTCTGATTACCCAATTGGTGCCTGTGGGTTTACGCGGACTCATGGCTGCTACTCTTCTGGCCGCTTTAATGAGTACTATTGCTGCAGCTTTAAACAGTTCGGCTACACTGGTAGCGTTTGATATTATTAAACGGATAAGGCCGCAAACTACGGATAAACAACAGGTTAACTGGGGGAGGATTGCGGCTGTTCTGGTGATGATTCTGGCTGTTTTGTGGTCGACACAGGGTGGGCAATTCACCAGTATTTTTGAAGCCATCAATAAAATAGCATCTGCCATTGCCCCTCCGGTGGCGGTAGTTCTGTTGTATGGAGTGTTTTCAAAAAGAGGTACTTATGCAGCGGCTATGGCCACACTTATCGGTGGTTTGATCTTGGGTATCCTGGCA
>JAGHDB010000230.1 GCA_021160155.1 Bacteroidales bacterium
ATCATTTTACTAAGCTTTTAGAATTCAGAATGTTAATTAAAAATTTTCAGCGTGTAAAGATAAAAAAGTATTCTTAAAATAAAATTTATTCTTCCATCTCTTTAAGGATCTTTTCTACTTCAGCCTCTGTGGATGTCAGTTTTTTCTTGCAAATACGGATCAGTTCAAAGGCACGTTTGAGTTGACCGGTGAGTTCGTCAATGTCAAGGTCTTGATTCTCAATAGAATGTAAAATCTTCTCGATCTCTTTAATAGCCGATTTGTAACTGATTTTAGCTGATGTTGTCATGATCTTTTGAGTTTTTATTTAATAGGGATGAAGAATCCGGTTGTTCAGGCAGGTGGATGATACCGTTTAATATACCCCGGAACAGCCTGATTGTAACAGAGTCACCGACTTTCACATTTTGACTGTCTTTTAAAGGTTTCCCTTTATGATATGTAATACTGTATCCTCTTTTCAGAATATGGGCGGGATCGTATAACCGTAACTGCCGGTCGAGAGAGTCATTATAGCGAAGGGCATCCGTGATCAGCCGCCGGGCGTTTTTGCTGAGTTGACCGGAGAAATTAGCCAGTTGATCGTTTCCGCGAACAAGAATGACATGGCTGTTTGAAAGAGCCTGTTGACCGAATCGAACCAGCTGGCGACGGGAGAGTTCGATCTTTTGTTGCACCTGACGGGGCATTCGTTGTAATACACGGTCAAAAAATTGTTGGTGGCTTTCGATCATTTCCCGGGCGAGGCCGGTTATAGCTTCTGATTGCTCCGTGATCCAATTTTCAAATTCACTCATGAAGTTAATCAGTAAATCCGCGACAGCAGTTGGCGTTTTGCAACGGGTATGGGTTACCAGGTCGAGAATGGAGTCATCCCGTTCATGCCCGATACCGGTGATGACCGGTAATGGGAACTGGGCAGCATAAAATCCGAGATCGTAATGATCATAAACAGTCAGATCGGTTTTGCTGCCACCTCCCCTGATGACGACCACCACATCAAAAAAATCCAAATGTTTGGATACCTGGTCAAAGGCGTGCAGGAGAGACGTTACCGCCTCGTTACCTTGCATAATTGCCGGGAAAAGTTTGGTGTAAAAGTGATAGCCCGGTGTATTATGATTCAGTTGGTTTATAAAATCTCCGTAACCGGCAGCGGTAGGTGATGAGATTATGGCAATACGTTGCGGCACCCGTGGAAATTCGATTTCACGGTTCATGTCAATTACCCCGTCTTCTTCAAGTTGACGAATGATCTCCCGTCGCCTTCTGGCCAGGTCACCCATCGTATAGCTGGGGTCAATATCCCGGATGTTCAGGCTGAATTGATAGAGTTCATGGTAATCCACGGAAACCCTGGCCCGGATTTTAATTCCTGTGGTGAGAATCTGACCGGTAGTGGTTTCAAAATAGGCCTTCAGACTCCGGTACGCAGCAGCCCAGATCGTTGCTTTTGCACGGGCAATAAGGGTGTCTTTATCACGGGCTTTTTCAACAAGTTCAAGGTATGCATGACCGCTTTTCCGGTTTACATGAATTTCACTTATCTCAGCTACAATCCAATAGAGTTCGGGAAATCCGGATTCAATTACCCGGCGTATCCGGTTATTTAATTCAAAAAGGCTGATTGACTGATGATTATTCGGGTCCATCCGCAGTCAGATTACCTGGTATGTATGATGCGTTGGTGGTATGCACCTTTTTGGGTCAGGATTCTGAGTAGCAATACTCCGGCCGGAAGGGATTCCAGATCCTTCAGTGATATTTGATTTAGTGAAGTACTGCCCACCTGCAGGGTGCGGCGATAACAGATCCTGCCATCAAGCTGCATTAATTCTATAGTAATCTCCTGATGTTGCGGTGTGTAAAAATTTACAACCAGAGATCCGGTAAATGGATTGGGAAATAAGCGGATCAAATGTTCCTGATCCAGCCTCACCGGGTTGAGCCCCTGCACCAGGAAGAGCGCTTTGCCGTAATCCGGAATGCCATATCCCAGCAAAGAATCCGGATGTTCATATTGTGAAGCGCTTTGTTCAATTAAATGAATCAGGTCAGCCGGGTTGACCGATTTATTGGTCTGCCATAAACAGGCAGTCATTCCACAAATCAGGGGTGAACTGAAAGAGGTGCCGTTACCCCGGATGATGCTGCCATTGGTGGCCGACAGGGCGGTCCACATTCCCTGTGCGGTGATATTGGGTTTAATGCGGCCGTCATAAGTAGGGCCTGTAGAGCTGAAAGGGGCATAAACGCCCATTGAGTCAACTGCACCCACCGTTAAAATACTATCAGCATCGGCCGGGGCGGTGATGTAATGCCAGGAGGTCATTCCTTCATTTGCCGCACTGGAAACTACCAAAATACCTTTGCTGGCAGCAATGTCGGCAGCGCGTGTAATACGTGTGGTATTACCGTCCATATCGGCATAGGTATGATTGGTAAGTGTATCTAAAAAAATGCTGTATCCCAGAGAAGAATTGATCAGGTCGGCACCCGCGCTGTCGGCAAATTCGGCAGCAGCTGTCCAGTAATCCTCTTCAACAAGATACTCACTATTGGTATTTTCAGAAACCAGTAAAATATAGGATGCTTTGGGGGCGGTACCTATCAAGCGGCCTGGCAGGTTTGCTCCCATTATTGACAGTACCTGGGCTCCGTGCCGGTGTTGATCAAAAGTAACCGGGCCACGGTTGACAAAATCCCAGGTATCCAGTATTTGATTATGTGCCCACAGACTGTCAAATGCAGGATTTTGATTTGCATTATAAAATCCGCCATCTAACACGGCGATTACCATTCCCTGTCCCTGATATCCTTGGTTATGAAGTACTTGTCCGTTGACCATGCCTACTTGCCAGGTAGCTTGCCCGTAATCAAGCAATGTGGTGTCGGTTTGGGTTTGGTGCGTTGATGTTTTAAAGCTTTCCCGATTGAATTTATCGTTAGCCTGCTTGATCGGTATCTTTTTCCGTAAAGCTTTTACCTGTCTGACAAAGGAGATGTATTCAAGGGTATCCACAAGCAGGGTGTCGGTAGTGTAAATGGTAACCGCATTAAACCATTTGGATTTGGCCAGTATCTGCAGACCTAAAGATTTAAGCGAATCAACATAAAATGCATTAACCGGGATATCCAGCTTGTCAATTTCAATCCCAAATCTTTCACGGCGTTCGAGAGCTCGTTGAGATAAAAATGCTTCGGGGTGGTAGATTGTATAAGGGCTCAGATTCTTATCGGTAAATTGTACCCAGTATGTGTCTGGTGCGGTTTGAGCCGAGAGGACGGAACCTGAAATGATCAATGTCAGCAGGATTATTCCAATTTTCATGACCCTTGAATATTTTGAATAAAAGTGCAAATAATTATTGGATTATTTGTGTAGAAACCGTTCGGGATCGTTTCTG